>JBCDLQ010000001.1:0-20011 GCA_039414335.1 Pseudomonadota bacterium
CATCAGCGGCAAGGTCAGCAGCAGCAGCGCAATCACCGCAGTAACCAGGCCCTCACTGCTTAGTGCATCGCGAAGGCCGGGGCGCTCAGGGACAGGGGTTCGACGATGGCGACGTCGGCGATGGGAATCCGCCGAGAGCTCGTCCAGTGCTGAATCTTGCATGAGCAGCATTCTGCCAGACTCGGGCGACACCGGAAAGATGGCGCCTCAGTCTTCCGAATGCCTCAGGCGCCCAATGTGAGCACTTCGCGCAGCACGGTGGTGGCATAGCTGCCCTGCCCCAGCCCAAATCGAAGCTCGAGCACGTCGCCGGACGGGAAGTGCCACTCGAGATCGGCCACCCGCATGCGCAGCGAGCGGCGCGCCTGTTCGAGTCGGAATCGGCACAATCCCTGAACGATTTCTGGTTCTGATTGCGTGATTTCTTCCTCCAGCGCTCGGACAACTCCCGTGACCGGGACCTCGCCCAGACCGACCAGCGGACCGCTGGGGTGGATATCCAGGGCCTCGCAGCGTGACTTCGTCTCTGGGCCATCTCGATCGGGAACAAACCAGGACTGCGAGCCATCCAGCATTGAGACATCGCCATCGATCAACTGATTCCAGCTGCCGTCCGCGATCCGCCGCTCGAGCACCCGGTTGAACAGATAGCTGCGCGCGGCGGAGAGGTAGAAACCACGCTTGGAGCGAGACGGCGAGCGTCGAAGCTCACCAGCAAACAGGGCGCGCGCTCGCGCCAGGTTGTTACGGCCGAAGCGCTGGGCTCCGAAACCGTTGGGCACGCCAGCCTTGGCAATCAAGGCCAGCCGCGACTCGATCTGTGCAGGATCACCTTCCAGTTCCCGGATGCGCAGCAAGAAGTCATTACCGTCGAGCTTGCCGCGTCGAATCTTCCGCGATGCGCGTTCGGCAGACCCGATGCTCACACCCTCGATCGACCAGGAGCGCCAGTCGGGATCAGCCTGTCCGGCCAAGTGAATGGAAAAGTACTGCGCCGTTACGGCAATGCGATCTTTCAGGCCGGCAAAGCTGACCTGGCGGGGATGGACTCCGGCAGCCCGAGCCAGATCGCGTGCAACATCAGTCGTGTTCCGTTCGCGCTTCTCGACCCAGAGCCAGAGGTGTTCGCCGTCACCGTCGGGCGTATGGCCGAGACGTTCCGTGACCTGGAAATCCTCCGGCTGGGACCGAAGCCTCCCATGACCAACGGCCGGACCCCAGGCCCGGCCGTCGCTCGCTTTCTCTGAATCAGCGCTCAATGATCCGGTGCACCACCAGCGTATAGGGTGAGTCCCGGTCGTCGTCGTTGTAGCGGGCACGGATCTCGTAGGTCTTGCCGGCCTCCAGCTCGACGCGAATCTGGTTGTCGCGCAGACGTTCCCCCGACAAGGTCGGGCGTTGCACTTCGCCTAGCCGATCGTCTTCGGCGATCCGATTGCGCGAACGTGAACGAAGGGAAGCAGGCGGCCGACGGACGTGTGCAGCGTCAATGACCACGGTCAGGATATAGCTTCCCGGCGCCAGCCACATGGAATCGCGCGCGGGAATATTGCGGCCATTGAGTTCGACGAAGCGAACACCGAACAGCTCATGGCCGGGACGCCCCATGACGCCCGTGACCTGGGCGGCATCGGCACTCGGCCGAACGGTGCGTGCATTCGGGTCGATATCGCTGTCATTCTGGGCCAGCAGGGTGGATGAGGCCGTCATTGCCAGTGCGGCAATCGTCAAGTTAATCCATCGTTTCATTGTTCTACTCCTGTTTCGAGTGGTCCAGTTCGAGGGAATCTTTTTGAACTGACCGATTCGTGAATCTGTGGGGCCATGGTCTCCGAACTCCCGCTCGGCAATCCATGGAAGGAACCCCAAAAAGTTCGAAAATTGCCATGAAATCGGTTCAAGGCTGAAGCTCCGGACCTCGATTTTCCCAGTCCTGCGCCAAGGATCGGATCAGTTGATCCGCAGCCTCGCGTGCTGGGACAGTCTCCCTATCGGTGATCGAGATCGACGCTGACCAGACCACCGTGCCCTGCGGCATCTGGAGCATTCGCGCATCGACGGTCCAGTCGCCGGTGGGCGCCAGCGAGACCACGCCTTCCAGAATCAGGCCGACGTTCAGATCGCGGGCCACCAGCGTCGCGACCTCGTCTTGATCCTGATAGGGCCGCAGAGTCGCTCGTCCAATCAGGTCCAGATCGGTCAATTCCGCAGCCCAGAGGCGGGCCAGCAGCGCATCGGCGATCAGCAGTCCAACCCGATCATCAGCGGCTGAATCGGGCAGATAGGTCTGGAAGGGCAGGATGGCCAGGGTGGCGTTGCCGCTGGCCGGCGGAATGACGTCAAGTTGACCGGACCGACTCCACCAGAGTAGTACAGCGATCGCGACCAGAGCGACCAGCAAAGCAGTCAGCAGAACGCGCCAGCTCGATCGGGACGGCACCGACGAAGCTTCTGCCGTGTCCTTGCTCGCTGACTGCCCGTGAAAGCGATAACCTCGTCTGGGGACCGTCTCGACCAGCTCGGCACCGGCGCCGACTTGCTCCAGGGCCTGACGCAGTTCGCGCATCAGCGCGGCCAGTCCGGCCTCGAAGTCCACCACGGCACCCTCGTCCCAGACCACGGCGATCAGATCATCGCGGGTCAGAATTTCACCCGGCGCATCAAGAAACGCCTGCAGCAGGCGCGCCGCCTGTGGCCGCAAGGTCACGGATTGATCGGAAGCAGCGCACTGCAAGCGGCCGTCGCTCGGATCGAAGCGACAGCCGTTAAACTCGCGAGGGGATGCGGTCATGAAGGCCTAGTCGGTGCTCAGATCCACAACCCGATCGACAATGATGTCGTAGGGCCGATTCCTGTTGTTGCGGTTGTACTGGCCGCGAATGTCGTAGCGCTTGCCGGCTTCCAGGGTCAGTTCGAAGGTCACGAAGTCATCCTGGGTCTGCGGCCGTCGAATCTGCCATTCGGGGGAGATGGTGAAGCGTTCGTCCACACGCACCTTGATTTCATAGGTGCCGGGCTCGAGCCACATCACCTCACGCGGTGAAATATTGTCACCATCGATTGCGGTGATCTCGACCGCAAAGACATCTCGATTGGGACTGCCCGGACCACCGTTGATCTGGGCGCTCTCGGGACCTGGAGTTGCGGTCGGCGCCGCCATGAGCATAGCCGGAGCAGAAGCGGCAAGGACCGCCAGGGCGAATCCAATGAAGCAGAAGCGAAAGAATCGGGTCATGAGCATCATCCTGTTTCCAGTGATCATCATGGTGCCGCAGCCGGTAGAGTCAGACCATGGAGGCGCGCTGAAAGCTCGCTGAAAAAAACCTGAAATCACGCGACAGCGGGGAATCTTCAGGAATCCGGATCAGGTTCGGCCTGAGCAGGATCGACTACCAGGAAGAAATCCTCTCCTTCCTGAATCAGCCCCAGTTCGGCCCGGGCCCGCTCCTCGATCGCTTCCAGGCCTTCGCGGAGGTCTTCGACTTCGGCGGCGAGCGCTTCATTCCTGGCTCGCAGGCTTTCGTTTTCTTCCAGCTGCTGTTCGACCATATCGCGTAATCCGCGAACCTCGCTGACCTCGCGCCAGAGCCTGAACTGCAGGGCGGCCAAAACGAGCAGCAAGACGGTCAGCACAACACGCATCAGCTCGATGACTCCTGATTCAGAAAGTCGCTGATGATCGTTTCATAAACACCGGGCAGGCGCTGCAGAGCGTCGATCAGAATGCGTTCATCGATCTGATGAATGGTCTTATTGACGGGCCCAAGCTCGACGCAATGGACCCCGCGCGGCCCCAGGAAACGGCCGTCGGACGTTCCACCACCCGTGTCCTGCCGGGGCTTGATCGCCAGATGCGCCTCGCAGGCCCGCGACACGATGTCGGGCAAGGTTCCGCGTGCGGGACCGAAAGGGGGTCCTGAAATCCGCCAATCCAGCGACCAGTCGCCCACGCCCATCGATTCGATAAGCTCGCGCAGGCGAGCTTCCAGCTGTTCCGCTGGACTGTTCGGGTTGTTGCGCAGGTTGAACATCACCAGCAGCTCGCCTGGCGTGACATTGTCGGCGCCCGTGCCGGCCTGGACATTGGAGATCTGCAGTCGAGTCGGCGGGAAGTGCTCGTCGCCATCATCAAAGTCCATCTGCCCCAGGGCGGCCAACAGCGGGCCAGCTCGATGCACGGGGTTGTCCCGCGGGTCCGCATAGGCCGTATGGCCCTGGCGACCGCGAACGACCAGGCGGGCCTGAATGCTGCCGCGCCGGCCGATCCGCACGTTGTCGCCCAGTTGCTCGAGACTGGAGGGTTCGCCGATCAGGCAGGCCTGGGGCAGAAAGCCCTCCGCCTCCAGCCAAGGCACCATGGCGCGAACACCGTGCTGGGCCACACCCTCTTCGTCCGAGGTCAGCAGCAGCGACACGGTCCCGGGATGCTCGGTCTGGCGATCCAGAAACGATTCCAGCGCGATCACGAAGGACGCCACCGATGATTTCATGTCGGCCGCGCCGCGACCGACCAGCTCACCGTCGCGCTCCGTCGGTTCAAAGGGCGGGCTGGACCAGGCCTCCAGTGGCCCCGGTGGCACAACGTCCGTATGCCCGAGCAACATCAGGTGGGGTACCCCCTCACCGTGCCAGGCGAAGAGGTTATCGACATCCTCGATGCGACGACGCTCCACCTGCATGCCTCGCGCCGCGAGGCGCTCGGCGATCAGATCCAGGCAACCAGCATCTTCGGGCGTCACCGACTCCCGCGCGATGAGATCGCGTGTCAGTTCAACAACGGGGGAAATCACAGTGCTCATGGGGCACAGCGTTCGGCAGTTCGGCTTCGCAGAACCTCAGCCAACACGCGCCTTCATGCCCTCAGTCACATGGGGTTCGACCGCATGGCGGATCGGCGTGACCAGCTTGAAGGGTGCGGCGATGATATGACCGGATTCCAGCCAGCGCTCACCACCGGTGATATCCATGACCACACCACCAGCTTCCTGCACCATCAGTGCGCCGGCTGCCACGTCCCAGGGACTCAGGCCCAGCTCCACGTAGCCGTCGAGTCGACCGCAGGCCACGTAGGCGAGATCGAGCGCTGCTGAGCCCGCCCGTCTGAAGTCCTCGGTCTTTTCAAACAGAGCATCGAACATGCCCTGATAGGCGCCGAGCAGTCGGCGCTTGCGGAAGGGGAATGCGGTGCCAATCACGGCACTCGACAGCTCCTTGCGGCCAGAAACCCGGATGCGCTGGTTATTGAGGAAAGCGCCCTCACCCCGGCTGGCCGTAAAGACTTCCTTGCGCAGGGGATCATAGATCACGCCATGCTCGATACGGCCCTTGATCTGCAGGGCGATGGACACGGCAAAGTGACCGATACCGCGCAGGTAGTTGCTGGTGCCGTCGAGCGGATCGATGATCCACTGGTACTCGCTGTCACCCGTCTGACCCCCCTCTTCGCCCAACACAGCGTGGTCCCGGTGATGCTTGAGGATGTAGTTCCGGATGGCCTGTTCGCAGGCGCGATCCACATCCGAAACATAGTCGTTGCGGGCCTTCCGCTCGACCGGAATGCTCTCCAGACGCTGCCGGAATTTCAGCATCAGCGAACCTGCCTGGTGGGCGGCTTCCGTAGCGATATTGATGTAGGGGTTGGTCACGAGCGGTGCTACTGCAAAATTCAAAGACGAATGATAGCGCGGATCGCCCCTCCTCGCCGGTGCCGGCGGGGTTTGTGGAACGGACGACAATCGCGTCCTGGCGGCGTTTGGCCACGCCGTTTCCCTTACACTTCAACTCATGTCAGATTTCACCCACCTCAGCAACAACATCCGAATCGTGCTCGTCGGCACGACCCATCCAGGCAACATCGGTTCGGCTGCACGAGCGATGAAAGTGATGGGTCTCCATCGGCTCTATCTGGCGGCCATCGAGGCGCCCTTCCCCAGCTCGCGCGCCACGGCACTCGCAACCAGCGCCGATGACTTGCTTCAGACTGCCGTCGTTACCGACAGCCTGATGGAAGCGATTGCCGACTGCCAGCTCGTCATCGGAACGTCGGCTCGTAGTCGATCACTGCCCCTGCCCTTGATGAACCCCCGCTCGGCCGCACGTCACGTGGTCGAGCATGCGACCGATCAGCAGGTCGCTATCGTGTTCGGTCGCGAGAAGAGCGGTCTGACCAATGAGGAAACCGATCTCTGTCATCAGTTGATCAACATTCCTACGGGCAAGGAATACAACTCGCTGAATCTCGCCCAGGCCGTTCAGGTGGTGACCTATGAGATCTTCATGACGATGCTGGGAGAACTGCCCGACCTGGTCGAACCGGCCGATTGGACACCGGAGTCGGCCGAACGCGTCGATTTCTACATGAAACGGCTCGAAGAAACCCTGCTGGCCATCGGCTTCATGAATCCGGATCAGCCCAAACGTCTGATGCAGCGACTGCGTCGGCTGTATCAACGCGCCAGGCCCGACGAAAACGAACTGAACATCCTCAACGGCATCCTTTCGGCAACGCTGGAGTCCGCTCGTGGTCGACAACAAGCAGACGACTGAACTCAGCGCCGAGGACCGGTACAAGAAGGTCTGGGCCGTGATCGAGGGCATTCCCGCCGGCTCCGTGCTGAACTATGGAGAAGTCGCCCGCCTGGCCGGGTTCCCGGGTCGCGCCCGAATGGTCGGCATGGCGCTGGGGCGCGCACCCCGATCTCGCGCCCTGCCCTGGCATCGCGTGGTCAACGCCCAAGGGCGAATCAGCTTTCCCGAAGACAGCAGCAAGTATCAGACGCAGCGGAAACTGCTGGAAGCCGAGGGGGTCGAGTTTGTCGACGATGTGATCGATCTGAAAACGCACTCGCCCAATCGAGCGATGGACCGCTTGCTCTGGGGGCCCGAGTCTAGCTGACCGGAATCAGGTCGATTCGAGCAGTGCCGACATCAACTCACGGCCGGCATTGGGCTGATGTCGGAAGCGAGAGAGAATCTTGCGGCATTGGCGAGCCTGCGCTTCCACGAGGCTCTTTTTCACCGCGGGGATCGATGAGGGCGGCATGCTGAAATTGACCACACCCAGGGCAATCAACAGGCGCACAGCCGCCTCGTCTCCCGCCATCTCGCCGCAGACCGTCACGGGACAATCGAATTCGCGGCTGGCCGCCACGATCTGATCAATCAGCGCCACGATGCCGGGATGGCCAGGATCGTAGAGGTAACTGACCTGCTCATCTTCCCGATCGATCGCCAGGACGTATTGGATCAGGTCGTTCGTGCCGACCGACATGAAATCGAGCACGGCCGCAAAATGGCGGACCGCCAGCGCCGCCGCCGGTGTTTCGATCATGCCGCCCACAGGGATATCCGGATCGATCGCCTCACCGCGCGCCTGCAGCACCTGTCGGCAGTCGTCGATGATGCGCCGGGCCTGATGGATCTCGTCCAGATTGGTCACCATGGGCAACAGTATCTGAACCGGCCCGTGGCGTGAGGCGCGGAGGATGGCCGTGATCTGCTCCCGGAACAGGTCTGTAATGGCCAGCGACAGGCGCAGGCCGCGCAGGCCCAAAGCCGGATTCGGCCCCTGACTGATGGCGAGACCGGGCGGCATCTTGTCGCTACCCGCATCGAGCGTCCGAATGGTCACGGGCTTGCCGGCCATCGATTCTACCGCCGCCCGGTAGGCGCGGTACTGCGCTTCACCGCTGGGCAACTGTTCATCCTGAAACAGATATTCCGTACGCATCAACCCGATCCCGCAGGCCCGGACCTGCTGGCAGCGTTCGAACTCATCGGGAATCTCCGCATTGCCGAAGAGATGGAAGGACTCACCGTCGCGTGTCTTTGACGGCCGCGACAGGTAGCGTTTGAGTTCGCTGCGATGACGCAGGCTGGCTTCGCGCTTGTCTTCGTAGTGGCGCTGCAGGCTTTCTTCAAAGCTCAGCAGCAAAGCGCCGTAATGCCCGTCGAGAATGATGGGTTCGTCTTCCTTGAGGCGATCCAAGGCCTGATGAATCCCCACGATCATAGGTATCTCCAGGCTGCGGGCAAGAATCGCCGAATGAGACAGAGGCCCGCCGTGCTCGCTGACCAGGCCCGCGACCCGGCGTTGATGGAGCACGGCCATATCGGCTGGACCGAGCGACGGCGCCACGATGATCGTACCTTCCAGCTGATGTGGCACCTGAGAGCCCATCAAGGCGGCGGGCTGCTCCGCCAGCTCGCGCTGGATCAGATTCGTGGCCTGTTCCAGATCTTCCTGACGCAGGGCGATGTAGTCGTCGTCGATGCGACGAAACTCCTCCATCAGGGCCTCGCTCTGCAGCGCCAGGGCCCACTCTGCGTTGATTCGATCGTTCTGAATACGCTGGCAAGTCGCTTCCGTCAGCAGCGGATCACGCAGAATCAGGCGATGGGCTTCGAGCAGTTCCCGAGCCGTGTCTCCGCCTTCGGTCATGCGTTCGAGCAATGACTGCAGGAATTGTTCGGATCGATCGATGGCGCGCTGCAGACGCTCCAGCTCGGCGGCCACCGCATCACGACCAAGGTGATATTCGGGCAGCTCCAGCTCGCCGGGCGTCAGCCGGTGGACACGGCCGATGGCAATCCCGCTGTTGACGCCGATGCCCGTAAGGATCAGGCTCATTCCGCCTCTCCGAATCGGTCATCGATCAACGCGACCAGCGCCTCCATGGCCTCCGCTTCCTGCTCACCGTCGATCTCCAGCACCAACTCGCTGCCGCACGGTGCAGCCAGCAGCAGCACTCCCATGATCGATTTCGCATTGACCCGCCGCTCGTCACGGCACAGCCAGACCTGTGCGGGATAGGCCGACGCCGTCTGTACCAATTTGCTGGCCGCCCGTGCATGCAGCCCGAGCCGATTGATCAGCGTGACCTCACGACGAATCATGACGACACGATGCCCTGCTGGCCGCCGACACTGGCCAGCCGGGCCAGTTTTTCGGGGGGCTGGTCTGCGTGGTTGATGACCTTGAGCAGCATGGGCAAGTTCAGGCCGGAAACCACCGGTGCACCGCGGCTTTCGGCCGCGCGCACCGCCAGATTATGAGGTGTGGCACCAGGCAGATCGGTCAACACCACCACGCCCTTCCCATCGGCGCTCATCGCCACGGCGGCAAGCAGATGGTTCTGCGCCTGATCGGGGTCAGCGCTCTGATCGATGCCGATGGTGGTCAAGGACAGATCGCGGCCCAGAATATTCTCGGCCTGACGGCGTAGGGTTTCGCCCAGCCCCGCATGGGTGACAAGCAGAATGCCGGTCACGATTCCATCTCGCGATGCGCAATGACGACCGACTGGCCATCGTCGCGAAGCGCCCTCCCCAGTTCGCTGGCCAGCCAGACGGAGCGGTGTTGACCGCCCGTGCAGCCGATGCCGATGGTCAGCAGACTGCGCTGGTCTTCCGCCAGCGCGGGCAGCCAGCGACGAATGAAGCCCAGCACATCCTCACGGAAATCCTGAACTCGGGGATTGGCCGAGAGATAGTCGGCGACTTCCGGATCCAGTCCCGTGCGCGCCCGTAGTTCGGGCTCCCAGTGCGGGTTGGGCAGGCAGCGCGCATCGAAGACCAGATCCACATCACGCGGCACCCCGCGTTTGAAGGCGAAGGATTCGATCACGACCGACGGAATCTCGGGCTCCTTGATCTGCCCGACGCTGCGCCAGATCTGGCGACGGAGCTGATGGATGTTCGTTTCCGACGTATCGACGACCCAGTCCGAGCGCTGACGCAGCGGCTCGAGAAGCGCGCGCTCGGTCGCGATGGCCTCTTCCAGGCCACCTGCACCGGCCAGGGGATGACGCCGACGCGTCTCGGAGAATCTCCGCACAAGCACGCGCTGGTCCGCGTCGAGAAAAAGCACGCGGAAGGATTGGTCGTCGGTCTGATCCTCGAACAGTCGCATCAGCTTCTCGAGACCGTCGGGCCCCGTTCGAGCATCGATGCCGATGGCCACGTAGGGGTAGCGATCGGGCTGGTTGCGGACCGTTTCGATCAGATCAGCCAGCAAGCCGCCGGGCAGATTGTCCACGCAGTAGTAGCTCAAATCTTCCAGCGCGTGGAGGGCGACACTCTTGCCGCTACCGGACAATCCGGAGATCACGATGATCGGATGGCTCATTCCTTCTCACCCCGTTCTTGTTCGCCCATCAAACGACCGTGGCGCTCAACGAATTCTGCCGCCGCATCGAAGCCGCGCATCTTGAGCATGAAGTCTCGCACCGCCGTTTCGGCCATAACCGCCAGGTTGCGGCCGGCCATCACGGGCAGATTGATTTGTGGACTTTTCAGGTCCAGGACCTGGCGGCGCTCCGCGTTGCCCTTGAGGCGATCGGCTGATTCGGCTTTCTCGCCCGGCAGGTGGAGATGAATGATCAAGCGCAGGTACTTGCTGGTCTTGACCGCCGCATCGCCGAACATGCGGCGAATATTAAGAATGCCCAGGCCGCGCACTTCCAGGCAGTCCCGAATGACCGGCGGACAGGCACCCTCGATCGTATCCGGCGTGAGCTGCGTGAACTCCGGCGCGTCATCGGCAATCAGTCGATGACCGCGACTCAGCAACTCCAGCGCCAGTTCACTCTTGCCGGTCCCCGAATCGCCGGTCACCAACACGCCGATGGTAAAGATTTCCATGAACACGCCGTGGAGTGTCTCGCTGCGCGCCAAACGACGAGCGATCCGGTATTCAAGGAAGTTGACGAGTTCCCAGGCAGGCTTGGGTGAGGTGACCAGGGGCACGCCGCCTTCGCGGCAGGACGCCTCCAGATCGTCGGCCACTTCAAGACCTGAGGCAATGATCAAAGCGGCAGGCTGGGCATCGACAATCCGCGCCACGGCCTCCCAGCGGGCCTTCGCGTCCAGACCGTCGAGCCAGTTGTCCTCTTCTTCGCCGATGACCTGAATTCGATTCGGATGAATCAGGCTCAGGAAACCAATCTGGGAAGGGCGCGCTCGGATACTGCCGCCAACCAGGGTCTGATTGCCAGCCGCCCGACGCCCGCATACCCAGCGCAGCTGGAGCCGTTCGCCGTAGGCTTGAAACAGCTCAGCCGGCGTCAGGCTGGCGGTCATGAGGTCGTTTGCGCGTCCGTCTCGACCTTGAACAGCTTCAGCAAGGCCTCAGGATTGTCGACCTCACGCAGACGCTCACGATGCTCCGCATCGCCAAAGCTGGCAGCGACATCGGCCAAAAGCTTCAGATACACGTCCGAGCATTGATCGGGGACCGACAGGGCGAAGAACAGGTCCACCTTCTCCTGATCCGGCGCATCAAAATCGATCGGCCGCCGCAGTCGGATGACCGCGCCGATCACGCCGCTCTGGCTCTCCACACGACCGTGCGGTATCGCCACGCCGTGGCCCAGCCCGGTCGAGCCCAGGCGTTCGCGTTGACACAGGCTTTCGAAGATTTCACGTTGCTTGCCGCTGTCGGGCGACAGGGCAAGCAATTCGGCGGCCTTCTCCAGTAGCGACTTCTTGCTTGAGACAGCAATATCCAGTGCGATCCGATCCGGATCGATGACATCAGCCAGCTGCATGATCTTTCGATTTACCCCTTGGGAATTGGAAATGCGCCGCTCAAGGAATCAGCCGGCTTCCACCGAACGCTGAGAGCGGTGATGATCGGTGATCTTGGCCTTGTGACGACGGACTTGACGGTCGAGCTTGTCGGCCAGTGCATCGATCGCGGCATACATGTCTTCATCGGTCGCATCGGCGAACAGTGGATTGGTCCGACCGGCCACGTTGATCGTGCCTTCGGCCGTGTGATGGACCTTCTCAAGACGAAGCACGAAATGGGCCGAAGTCAGATTCTCGAAGTGACGCAGGAAACGCTCGGTTTTCTCGAGGATGTAGGCCCGCATGGCGGAGGTGATCTCGACGTTCTGTCCGGTGACTTCGATTTGCATGAGTGTTGCTCCTTAGATCGGCTGTGACTCCGGTCTCGGGTTCAGCGACGGAGCGCGAACCGGCGAAACCTGAAGCCAATCTTATACCAGTATTGCGCCTGAATTCAGGCCCGCATCCGGGCCAGGCGGCGACGCTGCGAAGAGCCAGGAATTCCGAGCTGGTCGCGATACTTGGCCACCGTACGGCGGGCCAGGAGAATTCCCCGATCGGCCAGCACGTTGACCAGCGCCTGATCGGAGTAGGGCTTTCCGGGTGGTTCTTCCTGAATCAGGCGCCGCAGCTGGGCCTTGACGGCGGTTGCGGCCACCGGCCGACCATCCTGACCCGTAATCGCCACGGAAAAGAAATGCTTCAGCTCGAAGGTGCCCCGAGGCGTATGGGCATACTTGTGCGTCGTCGCTCGCGACACGGTTGATTCGTGCACGCCGACTTGCTCGGACACTTCGCGCTGCAGCAGCGGCTGCATGGCGATCTCTCCTTCATTGAAGAAACGATGCTGGCGCTGGACGATAGCCTCGGTCACGGCCAGGAGGGTCTGGTTGCGCATCTCCAGCCCGCTGATCAGCCAGCGCGCCTCTTGCAGTCGATCCTTCAGATATTTCTTGTCGTCACCGCGCGATTTGCGAACGAGATCGGCGTACATGCGGTTGAGCCGAAGCCCGGGATCACTGTCCGGATTCAGGCTGACTCGCCAGCCATCGCCTCGCGGGTGAATGTAGACATCCGGCACCACATAGCTCTCGTCATCCGAGCGGAATCGGCTGCAGGGATGCGGATTGAGCGAGCGAATCAGCTCGACCGCCGTTTGCACGTCTTCGCGATCGAATCCCGTGGCACGGACCAGCTTGTCCAGGTCCTGCTGAGCCAGCACGTCGAGGTGATGTTCGACGATGTGGGTGGCCAGACCGATACCGGGCGTGGCCGCCGAACGCGCTTCCAACTGAACCCGCAGGCACTCGCCGAGATGACGACTGGCTACGCCCACGGGCTCGAAGTGCTGGACCCGCTCGAGCACGGCTGCAACTTCTTCGCGCGAAACCAGATACTCGGGCGCCAGTGAGGCGCGCAAGGTGTCGAGGTCATCGTGCAGATAGCCCTCTTCATCCAGGGCATAGATCAGGGCCTTGGCAATGGCCTCGTCCGTTTCACTGAAACCGGACAGATTGGCTTGCCAGAGCAGATGCTGCTGCAGCGATTCATCGGCCCGATCGCTGATGAATTCGTCATAGCGCGGCGCATCACCGGCAACGGAAAAGCCTTCCGGCAGATCGTCAAAGCCGAAGTCTTCTTCGAAACTGACCTCGGGCTCGTCGGCGGATTCGTTGGCATCCGCCGATTCATCCGACGCCCGCTCGCTGTCCTCGGCACGCTCCAGCAAGGGATTGGTCTCGAGGACTTCGCGAATGTGTTCCTTGAGCTCGAGACGGTTGAGCTGGAGCAGGGAAATGGCCTGACGCAGCTGCGGGGCCAGCTTGAGCTTCTGGCCCAGTTTGAGTTGCAGACGTGCACCGGCTTTCATCCCGCTATTCTACGTGGCTCGCAGGTCGGCGCAAACGAGAAGCACTTCGCTTTGATCGGGTCGGAAGGGCCTGGAAACCGCCCTCAATCCGTCTCGACGTGTTTACCGCCGGTCCAACCACCCTGGCGCAACAGACGATCGCCCAGCGCCTTGGGCGCGTCTTCCAGGTCCGTCGCCATCGAGTCGTTCCAGCGGTTGAGGAAACCGTAGAGACAAACGGCACCGAGCAGTTCCACGATCTGCTCATCGCTCCAGTGCGCCTTAAGGCGGGTCATCAGCGCTTCATCAACGCCGTTGGGCACGCTACCGGCGGCCAGTGCGTAATCGAGTGCGACCCGCTCGGCTTCGCTGTAGAGCGGACTGGACTGATATTCCCAGATCGCATCGACCTTCTCCTGAGCAACGCCGCTGATACCGGCAGCAATCAGAGAATGCGCCTCGCAATACTGGCAGCCCGAAGCGCGGCTCGCGAAATGCGCCAGCAGGCGTTTGAAACCGGGCTCCACACTGCCTTGCGGGTCCATCACGGCGGCGGTCAGAACGCCAAAGGCGCGAACGATCTCCGGTCGGCGCTGCATGGTCAGCAGGGAGTTCGGGACAAAACCCAGAATGGACGCGAAGTGCTCGAAGGTATCGGCCAGCTCCGGCGTGGTTTCCGGCGGCAGCGGTTGAACGTGGGACATGGGTCAATTCCTGAAACGTCAAAACCGCAAGGGTACGACCAAATGACCACGGACGAAAGTCAAAAAACACGCTTTAAACCACGTCTCCAAAAATTCAATCCGTCAGAGCGTGCGCCTCTGGGATAATCAGAGGCCGTTTGACCGGAGTCTGACCGTGATCGCCGAAACGCTGACCATCCTGGGCTGGGTCTTTGCCATCCTGCTGATTCTCATCGGCCTGGCCGGCATCATCCTGCCCGCCCTGCCCGGCGTGCCGGTGATTCTGTTTGGCCTGGTCCTGATCGCCTGGCTGGATGGATTCGTTCAGGTCGGGGTCGGTACCTTGCTGGGCCTGGGGCTGCTGGCCGTGCTATCCGTGCTGATCGATTTTCTCGCAACGGCCGAGGGCGCGCGGCGCTTCGGCGCCGGACGTCATGCCATCCTCGGCGCGACGCTCGGGCTGCTGGTGGGCTTGTTCTTCGGACTACCGGGAATCGTCTTCGGCCCCTTTGTAGGCGCAATGCTGGGCCATCTAGCCAGTAAGGCCAATCTGGATGCCTCGATGCGCGCTGGCGTCGGCGCCACCATTGGCGTGGTCGTCGGCACGATCTCCAAGGGGATCATCGCCGCGATCATGCTGGTCTGGTTCGTACTGGCCTGGTTCTGGTAGGTCCCGGACTACAGGGCTAATGCCGGGAGAGTCTCACCCAGCCTCACGAACTCAGGATTCGGAATCGCGTCCAGGACTGCGGGCCGCAGCGAGAAGCTGCTCGATTCGCTGACCGGTTTCCGACGAGGTGTCGTGGAGGAATTTGAGCGTCGGGGTCAGGCGCAGGCGAACGCGCTTGCCCAACTCGTGCCGGACCGTGCCCGCGTGCTCGTTCAGGAATGCAACCACTTCTGGGGCCTGCTCGATCTCGAGCACGGCGACGTAAACCTTCGCGTGGCTGAGATCACGAGCCACTTCGACGTCCGTGATACTCAAAAGCCCTGAGGGAATCTCGTACTCGAAAGCGTGATGGACGATATCGGCCAACTCACGGCGCAGCAGTCCCGCCACGCGTTCTGATCGGGCGACGCTCATCAGTCGTCCAGGGTCCGCTGGACTTCGATACGCTCGAAGCACTCGATCTGGTCGTTCGGCTTGACGTCGTTGTATTGCTTGACGCCGATACCGCACTCCGTACCCGCCTGGACTTCCTTGACGTCGTCCTTGAAACGACGCAGGGATTCCAGCTCGCCTTCGAAGACCACGACGTTGTCGCGCAGGACGCGGATCGGGTTGTCGCGCTTGACCACGCCTTCGACGACCAGGCAGCCAGCAATCGCGCCCAGCTTGGACGAACGAAACACATCCTTGACCTCGGCCAGACCGATGATCTGCTCCTTGGTCTCCGTGCCCAGCAAGCCGCCGATGGCCTTCTTGACGTCGTCGATCGCGTCATAGATGACGCTGTAGTAATTCAGGTCCAGATCAGCTTCCTGAATGATCTTGCGGGCCGAGCTGTCGGCACGCACGTTGAAGCCGATGATGATCGCACCCGAGGCCTGGGCCAGGCTCGCATCCGATTCGGTGATACCACCCACGCCGGAGGCGACCACATTGACCTTGATCTCTTCCGTCGACAGGCGAGTCAGCGCATCGCGCAGTGCTTCGACGGAACCCTGTACGTCGGCTTTGATGACCAGGTTCACGTTCTGGATTTCGCCCGTGCTGCCTTCGCTCATCTGATCGAACAGGCTCTGCAGCTTGGCGGCCTGCTTCTCGGCCAGACGACCTTCGCGGGCCGAGGCCTTGCGCTGGTCGGCGGCTTCACGGGCCTTGCGCTCGTTGGCCACGGACAGGACGTCATCGCCGGCATTCGGTACGCCGGACAGGCCGAGCACCTCGGCCGGGATGGACGGTCCGGCTTCCTCGATCGGCTGACCGCCTTCATCGAACATAGCGCGCACGCGTCCATATTCCGTCCCGGCCAGAATCATGTCGCCGCGCTTGAGCGTGCCGTCCTGGACGAGGATCGTGGCGACCGGGCCGCGACCCTTATCCAACGAGGACTCGACCACCACACCGCGGCAGCGGCGCTCTGGCACGGCCTTGAGCTCAAGGACTTCGGCCTGAACCAGAATCGCGTCCAGCAGGGCATCGATACCTTCACCCGTGATCGCAGAAACGGGCACGAAGATTTCCTCACCGCCCCAGTCTTCCGGGACAACTTCTTCTGCGGCCAGCTCGCCCTTGACGCGCTCAGGATCGGCGTCGGGCTTGTCAATCTTGTTCACCGCCACAATCAGCGGCACCTCGGCCGCGCGGGCGTGCTGGATAGCTTCCTTGGTCTGCGGCATGACACCGTCATCGGCAGCCACCACCAGAATCACGATATCGGTGGCCTGGGCACCGCGAGCACGCATGGCGGTGAAGGCCGCGTGGCCCGGCGTATCCAGGAAGGTCACCACGCCGTTGTCGGTCTCGACGTGGTAGGCACCGATATGCTGCGTAAGACCACCCTGTTCTCCGGCAGCCACCTTGGCGCGACGGATGTAGTCGAGGAGCGAGGTCTTACCGTGGTCGACGTGACCCATGACAGTCACAACCGGCGGACGCTGAGCCTGCTCACCGGCGTCTGAATCATCGGCTGCCACCAGCTCCTGCTCGATATCCTGAGCTTCGGCCGCGCGGGCTTCATGGCCGAGCTCTTCAACCACCAGAATGGCAGTTTCCTGATCCAGCGCCTGGTTGATCGTGACCATGGAACCCATGTTCATGAGAGCCTTGATCAGATCGCCAGCCTTGACGGCCAGCAGCTTGGCCAGATCGCCCACGGTAATGGTTTCCGGGATATCGACGACGCGCTTGACCGGCTCCGTCGGCATCTGGAAACCGTGCTCCGTCGGCTGATTGCTCACGCGAGCCTTGCGCTTCGGCTTGCGGCGCTTGGATTTCGGCGTGACGTGCAGTTCCTTACGGCCATAGCGCGTCCGAGAGTCAGTCGTCGGCGCTTCCTTGCTCGTGCGACGCTTGCGTTCGGCTTCGCGCTCGGCAGCCTGACGGGCCACCTTGGCTTCGACACGTGCCTGAGCTTCAGCCAGGGCACGCTGCTTTTCTTCTTCCTTGCGACGCTCTTCGGCCTCGGCCTCGAGGCGGGCGCGCTCTTCGGCTTCGACGCGCTCACGCTCCTGAGCCTCGGCAGCGCGACGCTCGGCTTCTTCCTTTTCCTGACGCTCGGCTTCTTCGCGCTGCATGCGCGCTTCTTCCAGAGCCTTCGCCGCCGCTTCGCGTTCCGGATCGCTGATTTCCTGCTCGGCGATCGCTGCGCGTTTGACGTAGGTGCGCTTCTTGCGTACTTCCACGTTGACCGTGCGCGAGGGCTGCGCACCGCGCGAGCGCGGGCCACGGCCGGCACCGCCAGCAGGCACTTTCAACTCGCTGACCGTCTTGCGCTTCAGCGTGACCTTGCGAGGACCCGAAGAGTCTTCAGCAATCGCGCCTTTGCCGTGGCTCGTACGGAGGTGGGCAAGAAGCTTTTTCTTGTCCTCATTGGTCACCGCCGCCGACGGATCGTCAACCTTGATCCCGGCGTCGTTCAGCTGAGTAATCAGGCGGTCCGGAGTGACTCCGAGAACTTCAGCCAGTTGTGAAACGGTGACTTGCGACATCACGAATATCCTATTGCTGTGTCGTTATTGACTGTGCTTATTCTTCGTCAAACCAGTGGGCGCGAGCCGCCATGATCAACTCGGCTGCCTGCTCCGGCTCCAAGCCCTTGACGTCTTCCAGCTCGTCAACGGCACTTTCGGCCAGATCGTCACGGGTTCGAATGCCCTGCTCGGCCAATCGATAGGCGATGGCTTCGGTCATGCCGTCGAGTTCGAGCAGGTCCTGCTCCGGCGCGTGCTCTTCGAGCTGCTCTTCTGAAGCGATCATCTGGGTCAGCAGCGCATCGCGTGCGCGCTGGCGCAGCTCGGCGACGATGTCCTCATCGAATTCCTCGACGGCCAGCAGCTCGGACTCGGGCACGTAGGCCACTTCCTCGACGTTGGTGAAGCCTTCCTGAACCAGAATGCCGGCCAGCTCTTCGTCGACGTCGAGCTTTTCCATGAACTTCTCGAGAACCTGGCGAGATTCGTTCTCGCTTTTGGCTTCCGCCTCCTCGATCGTCATCACGTTGAGGGTCCAGCCGGTCAACTCGGCTGCCAGACGGACGTTCTGACCGCCGCGGCCAATGGCCTGCGACAGGTTGTCTTCTTCGACCGCGATGTCCATGCTGTTGGAATCTTCATCGACAACGATGGAAGCGACTTCGGCCGGCGCCATCGCGTTGATGACGAATTGGGCCGGATTGTCGTCCCAAAGAATGATGTCGATGCGCTCGCCGGCCAGCTCGTTCGAGACGGCCTGCACGCGCGATCCGCGCATACCGACGCAGGCACCGATCGGATCCGTGCGGGCGTCAAGGGCATGGACGGCAATCTTGGCGCGACGACCGGGATCGCGAGCAGCACCCTTGATCTCGATCAGCTCCTGACCGATCTCGGGGACTTCCAGCTTGAACAGCTCGATCAGGAATTCGGGCAGCGTGCGGCTGACGAACAGCTGCGGGCCGCGCTGATCGGGACGCACTTCGTAGAGATAGCCGCGCATGCGGTCGTGCATGCGAGCGTTCTCGCCAGGCACCGTGTGACGCGACGGAATATAGGCCCGCGCGTTCTCGCCCAGGTCCAGCACCACGCCACCGCGCTCGTTGCGCTCGATCTTGCCGTGAACCAGCTCACCCACGCGGTCCTTATAGGCGTCAACAACCTGCTCGCGCTCGGCCTGGCGGACGCGCTGTACGATGACCTGCTTCGCGGCCTGAGCGGCGATGCGGCCGAACTCGGGCGGCTCCATCGGTTCTTCGATGAAGTCGCCGATCGTCAGATCACCATCATGCTCATGAGCCTCGGTCAGGCGAATCTGGTGGGCCCCATCTTCGAACTCGAACTCTTCGCTGTCTTCATCGGGCACGACTTCCCAACGCCGGAAGGCGTCGTAGTCACCCGACTCGCGATCGATCGCCACGCGCACCTCGATATCTTCCGGGTGACGCCGCTTGGCCGCGGAGGCCAGCGCCGCTTCAATCGCCTCGAAGATGATCTCTGGATCGAGACCTTTCTCGTTGGAGACCGCTTCGGCGACCTGCAGAATTTCCTTGCCCTTGTTCATCTTCAAGCGTTCCGCTGATTTTTGAGTTTCCCAGCGTCGGTGGTTATCCCATCCCGACACTGCTAGATATCATTGAATGCTCAGGCCTTATCGGCGAACAGCGCATCCAGATCTGGCGCCAGCCGCGCCTTGTCCATGCCCGACACGTCGAGCTCATATTCCGTCGCGTCGACCAGCAGGCGAACGATGTCGCCGTCCACAGCAACGATCGTGCCCTTGAATCGGCGGCGACCATCGACCGGCGCAAACATCTGCACCTTGGCCGTTTCACCCACGAAGCGGGAAAACTGCTCGGCTGTGAACAGCGGCCGCTCCACGCCCGGCGAAGACACCTCCAGGGTGTACTGACCGGAAATCGGCTCTTCGACGTCCATGATGGCTGACACTTCGCGACTCACCTTGGCGCAGTCATCAACATCGATGCCTTTCTCAGGCTCATCGATATACAACCGGAGCAGTCGATTCTTCGGATTGGAGGAGTATTCCAGCCCGACGTACTCGTAGCCCAGGTCTTCGACGATCGGGGCCAGCAGTTCTTCAATTCGATCTTCTGCAGCCATTTCCGCCTCCGGTATTGAAGGTAATCAATGCGTCGATTTCAAAAGGACCGGTCTGATCCTCAGGGTTCTCGACACCCGAAAACGAAAAAAGCCCCTTTGACCAGGGGCTTTTTTCTTGTTTCTCGAAAACCTGGTAGCGGGGGCAGGATTC
>JBCDLQ010000002.1:0-19487 GCA_039414335.1 Pseudomonadota bacterium
CTGTTGAAGCCCTGGGTCTGGTCAACAGGTGGGGCAGTTTCGTTCAGGACGAAACGCCACTGCCCATCGCTGGTCAACGCCAGGCCGAAGCGGTTCGTCTGATGGATCGTGTCGGTTACCGTTGATTCAATGATTGAAACCGGGCCGCGCCGCGGCCGGCCCCGGTTCAACGGGCTGCTCCTGCTGCCGCTGCTGGCGCTGGTGGCGCTGCCCTTGTCGATGCTCCTTCTGTCCTGGCTGGACCCCCAGCCAGACACCTGGGACCACCTCAGGACCTGGCTTCTGCCGCGCCTGATCGGTCATACGGCATTGATGTTGATTGTCGTCGGTCTGGGTGTAGCGATCATTGGTGTCGGCATGGCCTGGCTGTCGGCGTGCTGTGACTATCCGGGTCGCCGCTGGCTGGATCCCTTGCTGGTCCTGCCGCTGGCCTTTCCGCCCTATGTGCTGGCCTTCATCTACCTCGGCGTACTGGACTTTGCCGGCCCGGTGCAGAGCAGTTTTCGCGCCGTCTTTGGCAGCAGTCCCGCCCTGATCGAATCGCTCAGTCGCCCGGGCGGCGTCTTGCTGATCCTGATGCTGGCCTTCTATCCCTATGTCTATCTGCTGGCGCGAGCCTCCTTCGTCTCCGGTGGGCTGGCCGCCTTCGAGGCCGGTCGTAGCCTCGGCGTGGGTCCCATGGCCACTTTTTTCCGAGTGACCTTGCCCATGGCCCGTCCGGCGCTGGTGGCGGGTATGACCCTTGCCCTGATGGAGACGCTGGCGGATTTCGGCGCGGTCTCGATCTATGGATTCGATACCTTCACCACTGCGATCTATCGGACCTGGTTCGGATTGTTCAATCTGTCGGCAGCGGTCCAGCTGGCCTCCATCCTCATGCTGTTCGTGCTGTTGCTGATCGTGGCTGAACGATTCAACCGAGACCCCGCTGGACAGCGCGCCGAAAAGCGGCCGCGCGGACATCGGATTCGATTGCGTGGCTGGCGAGCCGCGCTGGCGGCTGGGTCACAGTTGACCCTCGTCGCCCTGGGAGTCGCCATTCCCCTACTGCAGTTGGTCATCTGGGCCTGGCCTGACCTGCCAGCGATCGTCGGCACTTCGATGCTCGATGTCATCGTCAACACGATGGTGCTGGGACTGTGCGGTGCCCTGGCCGTGGTGATTGGCGGCGGCTTTCTGCTGGTGGGAACACACAAGTCATCACGCCGAGTGGCCCTGCTCGGCGAGGTTTCTGCCCTGGGCTATGCCATTCCCGGTACCGTGCTGGCGGTGGCCATCATGCTCGCCTTCACTCGACTCGATCAGTGGGCCGGTACGGCCCTGGCCGGAGGGCTGCTGGCCGTTGTGCTGGCTTATATGATTCGCTTCGTTCGCGTGGCCTGGGGGCCACTGGAAGCGGTCGCCAGCCGGATTCGCCCGGAATATGGTGAGGTCGCCAGAAGTCTGGGTGTGCCTCGTTGGCAGCGCTATCTGCGCGTCAATCTGCCGCTGCTCTGGCCCGGTCTCTTGACGGCCTTCCTGCTGGCATTGGTCGAAATCGCCAAGGAAATGCCGGCGACCCTGATGTTGCGGCCCTTCAACTGGGACACGCTGGCGATCCGAATCTATGAATTGACCGCCGAGGGTCAGTGGCAGATGGCGGCGACGCCTTCACTGGTGCTGGTGCTGTTGGGTGCCATTCCCGTCATCGTCCTGGTTCGGCGTAGCGTGATTCGCTGACTGGAACGTTTTCGCGGCGCTCGCTTGCGCCACGCTTTCATCCCCAAACCGCTACCATATCGCCCCATCATTTTAGCGATAGCACTCAAGACGAGGCCCGTATGACGCTCAAGACCCCCCTCTATGACGCCCACCTGGCCGCTGGCGGCAAGATGGTTGAATTTGCCGGGTGGACCCTGCCGATCCACTACGGTTCTCAGATGGAAGAGCACCACGCGGTGCGCAAGGATGCCGGTCTGTTCGATGTCTCGCACATGACGGTCGTCGATCTTCAGGGCCCGGGTGTACGCGACTTCCTGCGCCGTCTCTTTGCCAATGACGTGGCCAAGCTGAAGGATTCCGGTCAGGCACTGTACGGCTGCATGCTGAACGAAGAAGGTGGTGTGATCGATGATCTGATCACCTACTACCTGGCCGATGATTTCTACCGAACCGTGGTCAATGCAGCCACCCGCGACGTGGATCTGGCCTGGATCCGGGAGCAGGCCGAAGGCCACGACGTCGAGGTCATCGAGCGCGACGATCTGGCGATGATTGCGGCGCAGGGTCCTAAGGCACGCGATCGCGTGATCGAGGTACTGAAGGTGCCAGCGGCTGCTGATCTGAAACCGTTTCGGGCCATGAGTCACGGCGATCTGTTCATCGCTCGTACGGGCTACACGGGCGAAGACGGCTTCGAGGTCCTGCTGCCCGCCAGCGAGGCGGAGGGCTTCTGGAATGCCCTGATTGCTGCCGGCGTCCAGCCCTGTGGTCTCGGTGCGCGCGACAGCCTGCGCCTGGAGGCAGGATTGAATCTCTATGGTCAGGACATGGATACGACGACCAGCCCGCTGGTCTCGAACCTGGCCTGGACCGTGGCCTTCGATCCGGAAGACCGCGACTTCATCGGCCGCGCCGCGCTGGAGGCTGAAAAGGTGCAGGGTGTGGCCCGGCAGCTTGTCGGCCTGGTGCTGGGTCGCGGTGGCATACCGCGTACCGGTACGGTCGTCCACACGGCCAATGGGGAGGGCGTGGTGACCAGCGGTTGTTTTGGTCCCACGACGGAATGCCCCGTGGCCATGGCTCGCGTTCCGTCCGGTAATTTCGATACGGTGGAAGTCGAGCTGCGCGGTCGACGCTTGCAGGCTCGCGTCGTCAAGCCGCCCTTCGTGCGCGGCGGCAAGGTCAGGATCTAGACCTTCAGGATTCGATCGCTTCGAATCGGTTTTCACTCCGGTTCTTTCTGACGCAGGCCGGGTCCCAGATCCGCCCGTTCATGGCGATCCAGATGCCGGGCGGCTGGCACTGCACGGCTGCCACGGCGCAGCCGATGTTGAATACGGCGTCCGAGTCGATGAAGCGTGCCGGATTGAGTGCCCCCGTCATCACGATCACCCGATCCCCGACGTCACCGAGCGCTGCGGCCGTGTCGACCATCGTGTCGGTCCCATGGGTAATCAGGAAATGGCGATCAGGACTGGTCACGATGGCCTGGCGGATCAGCTCGCGATCGGCGTCGGTGATGTGGAGGGAGTCCTTGCGCATCAAGGCGCGCACTTCCCAGTCGAAGGCGACGTTCATGGCGCGCAGAATGCGCCCGATCTCCGGCTGGCCGATCTGATAGTCGGACTTGTCATCGTAGTAGATCTTGTCGATCGTCCCACCGGTGGTGAGGATATCGAGTTTGTTCACGGTCGGCACTCTGGCCTGGGTTCGCGCGGTAGTATAGCGGCATGATTTCAAGGCCTTCCAAGCTCGTGATCGCCGTGATGTGCACGCTGGCAGCCGCGTGGGCTCATGCTGGCCTTACGGAGCAACAGCTGGCCTGGCACTGGGACCCGGCAACGCGGGACCAGGCCCGCGAGGCCACGCTGGCCGTTGCGATCTGGCTCGAAGACGAGTCGGCCAACCGCGATCAATGGCAGGACCGGGTTGAAGTGCATCGCCTTGCCCTGAGCAATGCCTTCGAGCGCGTACCGCCCGATCAGGCCGCATTGACCGATGGACTGTTCGGTTGGTTGATGCAGTCTCGTGATCCCGATCTCGATTCAGATCGTCTCGATCAGATGCTGCCGCGCCTTGATGATCTGGGCAGCTTGCTGCGACCTCAGGCTCAGGCTGGCCGACTGGCCCGTGTTCATCAGCTCATGGCCTTCGAGGCTCCATTGATCTGGGACCGCCTGCGCGAGCGCCTCAGCGAGCCTGAGGTGGTGGAGGCGCCGCCGGAGATCGATGAATCTGCTGAGGACGTTTCGGTCTCCGAGACCGAAGAGGAACTCCCGCCGCCACTCGATATCGATGAACAGATCGACGCGTTCTGGGACGCCCTGATGCGACCCCCACCGCCGCCGGTCGAGGTGCTCATCGATCACCCGGAGACGGAGCTGGCGCGACAGGAAGCCGAAGCGCTGCAGAGTGGGTCGGAAGAGATCAATGAGGAGCCAGGATCGGAGACTATGATTGAACCGGAAGGTTCGGAGTCGGTGGCCGAGTCCACGCAGGAGCCTGACCTTGCGCCTGAGCCCGAATTGGAGCCCATGCCAGAACCGTCTGATGTCGCCTGGGCTCAAGCCGCGCGCGTCTTCGCCTGGCGGGCCAACGAGGATGCGGCCGCCGCCCGCCTGGAGCTGCTTGCCATTCTGCAGGCCGAGCTGGAATCGGACTGGCGCGACGGTCGGCAGCTCCGCGCGGTCTGGGAGTCGCAGCGACTCCTGGCCGAGATCGCCGTCCTCGAAGCGCCCCAGGAACCTGCAGCGGCGCTCCGATCCGTACTCTCGACCTTCAGTGAAGATCCGGCCCGTGACCTTCGTCTGATCGATACGGATCTGCCCGTGGTTCTGGCGCTGCTCGAAGACGCCGCCATCGAGTTGGAGAACACGCCCGCCGATCCCCTGGCTGCAATGGTGCTGCTAGGCGATGCTTATGCACGTCTGGGCCTGTTTGTCGGCAATGCCGAGTTCTACTTGGATCAGCCTGTCCGTGATGAGGTCCGCATGGCCATGGCGGCGTGTGCCGTTGACCCGGAACTCGTGGGCCCACTACCGCGCGCCGTGTTCGAGGATTGCCTTGAGCTGCTGGTCAGCCAGATGGACGATTCACTGGGCGTTGTCGAGTTAGTCGGGGATGGCAGCGGCCCGTTTTCTGATCTGTTTCTGCGTCGCGAAATGGGGCTGGTCAGCTGGCAGCGGGTGGCATACCTCGATGGTCATCTGAACTGGCTGCTGGGCGCGAGCTGCTCGCCCCCCGAATGGCAGAATCCGCTGGAATGGTCACTCCTGGCCCATTATCTGAGTCGCTGGGTCGCTCAGCGCCCCGGGTTGGTTGTTTCACCACGCTGGCGCGATGCGGTGGACGCTTTCGAGCGCCAGACTGCGGCTCAACGCGAGGCGTCGACCCTGTTCATCGACTGCCTTGCGGGCCTGGGCAGCGAGCGTCTCGATCCGGTGCTGCGTCTGATCAGTCGCCATTCCCGCGCACTGGACGAGCTGTCCGAGGCGCTACAGACAGCGGAAGCGGAATTCTATGCCGAGGTGACTCGGCCCCAGGCTGATATCGACCTCGACAGCGATGCTGCTCAGTTGACCAGCTACCGTCCCGAAGGCCTGACCATCGGGCCCTGCAGCGAAACCAACGTCTGCGGCGTGCGGGCCGAGCTCTCGGTGAGCCGGGCCCTGTTGGGCGAATTTCCGAATGCGTTTCTGCTCGCCGATCAGCTGAGGATTGGCCAACTGGATCTGTGCTATCAGGATGTTCGCTGGGAAGAACGGCAGTCGCGATCGGCGCGGAGCAATGATCCGCGCGTGGCCAACTACGACGGCTTCCTCAGCTTCGATCTGCTCGGGACCTTCGAACGGGAAGGTCAGACCGATGTGGTTTTCCGCCAACGACTTCGGGCGGCCGAGTCGCGACACTATCTGTTCGCTTCATCGGATCCTGAAGTGCTGGCCATGGACTGCCCTAATGCCCTGGCGGGCCAACCGATTTCCAGCCAGCTGGCTGAGGATCACTTGGGGCTTGTGCCCGATCGCCTGACCTATTTCGTTTCCCTGCCAACCACCCCCGAGGCAGAACTGCAGGCGAACTGGGATCAGGGCGCCGAGTGGCGAGACTGGTTCGTGACGGGTGATCGCGTCGACAAGGTCATCGTGAGCGACGGTGCCTTGCTGGCGATCGAAGTGGAGGCCGAGCTGGATCGACGAGCGCGGCAGCGAGAACGCGAACTGGCCAGTCGCTTGTTGAGCCCTCTGAGTCCCGCACAGATCTCACCCGATGCGGTCACCATAGCCATGGCCAGAGTGGCTGAGAATGCCGCGTTGATCCGGCGCGTGCTGGAGATCCACTACCCCCGTGTGATTCGTCATGACCAGACGATTCGGGCGCTGCTCACCGGTGAAGCGGGCCTGCTCAATCGGGATCGGGTCCGCCAGCTTTCCGATGAAGGGATCGGCCTGGCTCAGTCCGCCATTCTGGGACGAGCCCGCCTTGATAGCCTGCGAGACTATTGGCAGAGTCTGCCCATGGACCTTAGAGAATTGGGCCAGACGGCGCCCGAACTCGATTTCGCTGCCGAACGCCTGGACGAATTGCGACGACTCAGTCGGAGCTGGCTTTCTCGCGACGTATCGTCGCCAGACCCATGAAGAAGGTCACGCACAACAGGGCCTGAAGCGTTCCCGGAAGCAGGTCGTCGACATGGGTCCAGGCTTCCATCACCCCGATGCAGAAGTAGGCCATCAGCAGGGTGCCAGCAATCACCAGCGATCGTGGCTTGAGCTTCCAGCTGCCAGGAAAGACCAGCAGAAGCGGCACGATGGTCACCAGCAGCACGAAGTACAGGGGAAAGGCCTCTGGCGGGCTCAGCAGCACGAACCATAAGGGCTGCAGGATCAGCAGGCCGAGCAGACTCCATTTACACCAGCTCAGATTGATCACTTCAGTTGTCCTGCAATGGTTGCGACGCGCTGGCCGAGAACACGGCACAGGCGCCGTTCGTCGTCATCCAGGGGACGGTCACTGTCTGGGCCTGCCAGATGGCTGGGGCCATAGGGTGTTCCGCCGCTCATGGTGCGCGTCAAAGCCGGCTCGCTGTAGGGCAGACCGACCATCAGCATGCCGTGGTGCAGCAGCGGGATCATCATGCTGAGCAGGGTGGCTTCCTGGCCGCCGTGCATGGATGCCGTTGAGGTAAAGACCCCCGCAGGCTTGCCCGCCAGCACCCCGGAGAACCACTCGCTTCCCGTGCCGTCCAGAAAGTACTTCATGGAAGAGGCCATGTTGCCAAAGCGTGTCGGGCTGCCCAGGATCAGCGCATCGCAGTCCTGAAGATCCTGCCGATCGACCAATGAGGGACCGTCTTCTGGGACACTTGCTGGACGGGGTTCGATCGCTGACGTGATCGGTTCGACGGCTCTCAGTACAGCCTCTGCGCCCTCGACTTCTTCCACGCCGCGGGCGATTTCACGCGCCATGGCCAGCGTGTTGCCATGGACCGAGTGGGCCACGATCAAGACGCGGGTCATGACAGAATGTCCAGGACGTCTTCCGGGGGGCGGCCGATTCTGGCCTGTCCATTAGCGATCACGATGGGGCGCTGGATGAGGCGCGGGTGCGCGACCATGGCGTCGATCAGATTCACCTCGTCCTGGTCCGCGTTCAGGCCCAGATCCGCGTACTCGGCTTCGCCTCTGCGCAACAGATCGTGGGCTGAAATGCCCAGCAGGGCGATGATACGCTTGAGTTCCTGAGCCGTTGGCGGTGTGTCCAGATAGCGAATGACCTCGATATCCAGACCGCGATCTTCGAGCAAGGCGAGGGTCTGACGGCTCTTGGAGCAGCGAGAATTGTGGTACAGGGTAACGGTCATGAACGAGTCCGAGACACAGCAAAAGCAAGACCCGGATTCTACCGGTTCGGCGTCAATTTCACGCGCGATTGAACCGCTGACGCCGTTGACCGCACTGACTGATCTGACCTGGCTGCGGGCCTTCTCGAGCCACCTCTGGCAACAGTTCCGCTTTGATCGCAGCTTCGAGTCCGCCGGTGCGCTGAGTTTCACCAGCCTGCTGGCCCTGGTGCCCCTGATGGCAGTGATGTTCGGTGTGATCTCTGCCTTTCCGGTCTTCGACCAGTGGGCGACGGATATCGAGAGCTACATTTTCCAGAATTTTGTGCCTGCGGCCGGTGATCAGGTGCAGCGCTACCTGCAGGAATTTGTCGGGCGAACGACTGGACTGACCCGAGCCGGTACGATCTTCCTGATTCTGACCGCCATCTTGTTGATGGCGACCATTGAAAAGAGCTTCAATCGGATCTGGCGAGTCACGACCTCAAGGAACCTGATTTCACGTTTGGTGACCTACTGGGCAGCGCTGACGCTGGGACCGATGCTGATGGGTGCCAGCCTGGCCTTGACCTCCTATCTGGCCGCCTTGCCCTTGCTGGCACCGGAAGCCGTCAGAGGCGCGGTTCAGGCCTTCATCCTCAACACGACGCCTTTCTTTGTCACTCTGGTCGGATTCACCCTGGTGTTTCTGGTGGTGCCCAATCGCCGTGTTCGCCTCCGCCATGCGCTGGCAGGTGCTCTCGTATCGGCCATCCTTTTTGAAGCGGCCAAGCGCGGTTTTGTGTTGTACGTCACGCAGTTTCCGACCTATGAGCGCCTCTACGGCGCCCTGGCCACGGTGCCGATTTTTCTGGTCTGGATCTACGTCTCCTGGGTGGTAGTCCTGCTTGGTGCGAGCCTGGCCGCCGCCCTGACGACCTTCAATTATCAGCATGTGGACCGCCATTTCGAGCCCCGGCACGAGCTACTGCTGGCCCTGAGACTGTTGGGACACTTCTGGCAGGCTCAGCGTCGCGGCGACGCCTTGTCCACAAAGCGGCTCGGTTACCGCGAGCCTTCCGCCTCCGAGGCCCAGATCGAACGCTTGCTGGACGTGCTGCATGTGGCCCGTGTGATCCACCCCGATGACGATGGGGACTGGATGCTGACGGCCGACCTGGACGAGCTGACGCTGGACGAACTTTATCGCGCCGGGCCGTTCATACTCCCTGTCGGCGAGCTCGATGAGCTGCCCGTCGACAGCCACTGGGACCGTGCGCTGATCGAGCGCCTCAAACCGCTTGATCACGAGGCCCATGGCATGATGCGACGTTCCGTGAAATCCCTGCTGCGGTTCCAGATGGAGAACGATTGATGAAGAAGTTCCTGCTGCTGGCCTGCCTGCTTGCCGCTCCGGCGCTGGCCAACGTCGGGTTCAGCCTGCCCGATATCGACGGTAACGACCATGCCCTGGCCGACTATCGCGGTGATTGGGTCGTGGTCAATTACTGGGCTACCTGGTGCGCACCGTGCCGCAAGGAGATTCCCGATCTGTCTCAGTTGCACGATGCACGCGCCGACATCACGGTGCTGGGCCTGGCCTTCGAAGACACGGACGTGGACGTCTTTCGAGAATTCCTCGTCGACTACCCGGCCAGCTATCCCATCCTGCTGGTCGACGTCTATGATCCTCCGGCCGACTTCGGCGCACCTCGCGCGCTGCCGACCACCTACCTGATTGACCCCGAAGGTGAACTGGTCAACACCTGGATCGGCCCCGTGACCAGCGTGATGATCAGTGACTGGATCGACGATTGGCATGACCAGAATGGCTGATATTCGCTGCTGGCGAATCGAGGGTCGGGTTCAAGGTGTGTTCTTCCGCTGCTCGACCCGGCGTCAGGCCGAATCCCTGGGCCTGACCGGCCATGCGATCAACCAGTCCGATGGCACGGTCGAAGTGCTGGCTTGCGGTGAACTCGATGCACTGAATGCGCTGGAAGGCTGGCTTCAGAAGGGCCCGCCGGCAGCTCGCGTGGACCTGGTCCTTCCTCAGCAGGTCACCTCAACGGACGTCTCGCGCTCCTTCACGACCGGTTGATCGAGCGCCTCAGCCTGGCCAAAGAAAACCGGCGGCCCCGAAGGACCGCCGGTCAGCTCCCTCTATTTCAACGAGATTCAGCGTGCGATACGCAGCGCCTTGGCACGATGTTCCTGCAAGGTCATCCGGCCCTGATCCAGCAGCATCAGGTCGTGCACTTCGAACGGTGCACTGAGCCCACTGCTATTGATCAGGTTCTCATCGATGGCCAGCTCGATCGTGCCGAAGCCGGCGTCCAGGACCGCAGCGGACTGGACCACTGCGATGGCCTGCATCTGGCCTTCCTTGTTGGTGCCCATCAGCTGTGCGTTGACCTGATAGCGGCCGGCAGCGGCCGTTTCTACGCCCAGGTCCATTACAACACCAGCGCTGCGCTCGAGACCGACCTGGCCCGTGAAGCGGGCAATGGCCGGCGCGATATTCAGCGCCAGGCTGAGGTCGCGGCGCACGGTGATGCCGTTGACTTCGGCTTCCACGTAGACCCGTGCTTCATAGAGACCCGATCCAGCGGCGGCGCGGCTGGCCATGGGCGCTTCGTTCAACGCCAGCTGGCCTTGACGCGGCTGGTTCAGCGACCAGGTCTCGCTGGCATCCGGGCTGATCAGCACGGCCTGGACGGAGCGAGTCTGAAGTGACTGCCGCGCGTCACCGATCTGCAGATCGAAGGCCAGCGCTTCGCCGCTGAGCAGATTGGCGCGAGGCAGCGTCAGCTCGGCAACCCATTCGCTGTTCGGCTCGTGGACATGAATGACCAGGTTCTGGTCGCTGGGCAGGCCCGCATGCTGGATGCGCATCAGACCCGCGCTGCTGCCCCGGCCAAGCTGGAAGGCCAGCGAGTCGCTGGGAACCGGCATGCCCTGACTGCGCATACGGGCACCGGTGGCGAATTCCTGCAGACCCGAACTCGCGCTGACAGGCCGACCATCGATGGTCATGACCAGTGTCTGCGGGTCGAGCTGCAGTTCCGTGCCGTTCTCCAGCGCAGAGATGCGGATGACCGCGCCGGGTGCGGACAGCGGCAGATCGACACCCTGTGCCAGTTCAGCGCCGCTGACGTCGACCCAGTAACCCTGGCTTGAGGCGCTGGGGCCCGGGGCCGGTGCACTGCTGTTGGAGCGATAGGCATACAGGCCTCTCTGGCTGGCCTGATTGGCGCTCCAGGCCAGGCTGACCGGTGCTTGTTCCTGGTGCAGGCTGGCGGGCAGGCTGCGCGTGTTCTCAGTCAATGCCTGAGAACGAAGGTCGTTGCTGTCGGTGGGTAACCACGTCACCTGCGCCGAAGCCAGGGTCGTGATGGCGAGGAGGCTGGATGCCGTCAGTGTCTTGATCAGTTTCATATGGCCTCCCATTACAGATCGTTGCGCAGAATCACGTCGAGACCGTGGCAGTCACGGCGACTCTGGTGATGCGAAAGATTGCGGCCGCGCTCCGTGCGCTGCTCGTCGATGAACCAGGTCGAACCGGCGCCTTGCTGGCTTGAGCAGTTCAGGAAGCCGTCGGAACAGGAGTCCAGCCACAGCTTGGTCACCGCCAGGCCGACTTGGAACTGATAACCGCCGCAGTAGGCAGCCCCATTCCAGATGGCGGCCGGTACATCGCTGCCGACCACGTTCCAGAAGCCCTTGGGCAGTGACGGACGACCCGCCGTACCCAGCAGCCAGGTGCTGTTGTAGTACTGCATCCAGCTCGTCTGTTGCATCCGGACCGCGTCGTTCTGATAGCCCAGCAGCCATCCGAGTGACGCCTCGAACACGTTGCCGGCCATGACCGCATCAGCCAAGGGCGTGCCCAGGCTGGACGGCGCCAGGGCGTTGACCCAGCGCGTGGCCTGGATGATGGTCGGGTAACGGCTGTCCCAGGTCGGGTTGGACATGATCCAGCGCATCACGTTGCCGCCATTGGAGTGGGTCAGGATGACCAGGTCCGTGATGCCGCGACTGGTGATGAAGTTATAGAGCTGACCGGCCAGACATCCGGAAGCACGGCTGTCCCACATGTACTGCTCGAAGTCGCAGTTGATGACCACGTAGTTCGACGAATTCGGCAATCCCTGACGAACCGAGTTGACCATGTCGGCCGTCCAATAGTCATTGAACGCGTCAGTGGCTTTGCCCGTTCCGTGGACAAAAGCGACGCCAGTCGATGCCCATACGGAGCCGAATGTTGATAGGAAAACTAGAAGGACTACGGCCCTTACAAGTCGTAACATGATTGGTTCTCTCCTCTTTTTCTAGCGTAGATTCCCCTTCCCTGCACCTCGAACTTGCCCTCTTGGTCCCCGGGGCATTCGTCGAGACCGTCGTGAAATATATGTGAAAGTGTGACGGAGTGCAAACAAGCGAATTCTGATATAGCCGTCGGTCAAGGAACGCTGTCGAACTTGTCCGTCCCGTCGAAGGAATTCTGGAGAGCACGGTCGCACCACGAGAGTGGTCCGGGGGGTGAGTCAGAACAGGTTGGCCTGGGTCACGGGGCGGAAGGACTGGCGATGTTCGGGGCAGGGGCCGAGGCGCTCCAGCGCTTCGAGGTGGGCTGGCGTCGGGTAGCCCTTGTGGCGGGCAAATCCGTAGCCCGGATAGCGCTGGTCCAGCTCCACCATCAGCGCGTCCCGGTGGGTCTTGGCAATGATGCTGGCCGCAGAGATGGCCGGATGCAGGCCGTCACCACCGACTAGCGTGGTGGCCGGGATCTCGAGACGAGGCAGCTGATTGCCGTCGATGATAGCCTCGTCAGCGGGAATCGCCAGACCCTCGACCGCCTTGCCCATGGCCCACAGCGTGGCCTGCAGGATATTCATGCGGTCGATTCGTTTCGGATCGGCCAGGCCGATCCCAACGGCCAGGGCCTTACCCCGGATTTCCAGCGCCAGCATGTCGCGCTGGGCCGGCTTGAGTTTCTTCGAGTCGTTCAGCCCATCGATCGGACGCGCTTGATCGAGAATCACGGCGGCCGCCACAACCGGCCCGGCCAGCGGTCCGCGCCCCGCCTCATCAATACCGGCCAGACGAATGATCTTCATGTCTCCAGGTGCGCCAGGACGGCGCGCGCGGCCTGATCGCCGGCACCGCGAGCCAGCTGCTCGGCCCACTGCCGGGCCTGTTGGCGATAAGCGAAGACTCGGTGTTCGTCCTCGAGCCAGGACCGGGCTTCGCGCAGCAGGGTCTCTGCTGTGGCGGCATTCTGCAGACACTCAGGGACCAGCGCCTGACCGCTCAAGATGTTGGGCAGGGAGACGTGGTCGCTCTTGACCAGCTTCAGCCAGCGCGCGAGTCGGTAGGTGCTGGGCGCGATCTTGTAGAACACGACCAGCGGGCAGCCGAGCAGAAAGGCTTCCAGCGTCACCGTGCCGGAGGCTGCCAGCGCCACGTCGGCGGCGCGCAAGCCGGTTCGTGTCTGTCCAGAGCACCAGCGCACATCTGCCTGTTGGAAAGCCGCTGCGTGATCTTCTGTCAGCAGTGCCCGATCCGAGTCACGCGCCAGCAGGACCAACAGCCTTGCCTGGGGCTCAGTCTCGCGCAGGCGCACTGCCGTTTCCGCCAGCAGGGCCGCATGCCGGTGCAGCTCGCCGCCGCGGCTGCCGGGCAGCAGGGCGATGACCCGGTCATCTTCGGCGAGCCCCAATTCCGCGCGGGCCGCCGCCGAGTCGGGCTCGTTCAGCAGACGGTCCGCCAGATGGTGACCCACGAATTCGGCCTTCAGACCATGGAGCCGATAGAGTTCGGGTTCGAAGGGGTACAGGGTCAAGAGCAGGTCCAGGGACCGGGCGATCTTCGGGATGCGGTTGGCCCGCCAGGCCCAGACGGAGGGAGAAACGTAGTGCATGCTGATCACGCCGCGCTGCCTGAGCTGACGGGCCAGGCCCAGATTGAAATCAGGTGCATCGATACCGATGAAGGCCTGCGGGGACCAGTCAAGAATGCGTTGTCTCAGCACTCGCCGCAGTTTGAAAAGCCGAGGCAGATGCTTGATGACTTCGCTCAGGCCCATCACGTTGAGTTCTTCCATCTCGAACCAGGGTTCGACCCCGGCATCGATCATGGCGGGTCCCGCAACGCCGGCCAGTTCGATATCAGGACGGTGCTGTTTCAGCGCGCGGGCGAGGTCGGCGGCGATCTGATCGCCGGAGGCTTCCCCCGCCGACAGGACCAGGCGCACTATCGCAGCAGGCCGCGCTCGCTGGCTTCGGCTGATTCGATCATCAGTCCGATCGCCGGCTGCTCTGGCAAGCGGGTGCGCAGTTCGGCCAGGGCCTCGTCACGCTTGAGGCCGCTGCGGTAAATCGTGCGGTAGGCATCCCGGATATGGCGGATGTCGTCACTGCTGAAGCCGCGACGCTTGAGGCCTTCGCTGTTCACGCCACGGGGTCTTGGTGGCTGCCCGGACACCATCACATAGGCCGGCACATCCTGGTTGACGCCGCCGTACATGCCGAGGAAGGCGTGGGAGCCAATCCGGCAGAATTGATGGGCACCGGAGTAGCCCGCGAAGATCACCCAGTCGCCGACGATCACATGACCGGCCAGGGTTGCGCCATTGGCCATGATCACGTTCGAACCGACCTGGCAGTCGTGGGCCACATGGCAATAAGCCATCAGCCAATTGTCATTACCAATACGGGTGACGCCACCGCCGTCGGCGGTTCCACGGTTGAGCGTGACGTACTCTCTGAAGGTGTTGTTGTCGCCGATGATCAGCTGTGAATCCTCACCCTCGAACTTCTTGTCCTGAGGCTCTTCGCCGATCGACGAGAACTGGAAGAAGCGATTGTTGCTGCCGATCTGCGTCTGGCCGGTGATGACGACGTGGGGGCCGATCTTGCAGCCGGAGCCAATGCTGACCTCCGGACCGATCAGGCTGTAGGCACCGACTTCGACATCGGGTGCAATCTGCGCCCTGTCCTCGATGATGGCGGTCGGGTGAATCATGATGTCGGCCGGGCTGCGCTGAGAATCTCGGCGCTGGAGACGGTCTTGCCGTCGACCAGGGCCGTGGCCTTGTACTGACCCATGCCGCGCATCAGACGTTTCTGTTCGACCTCGAAGATCAACTGATCGCCCGGTACGACGACCTTGTTGAAGCGTGCCTTGTCGATCTTGACCAGATAGAACAGCTGTTCTTCCGTGTCGGCAACGGTGCGAGCCAGATGGGCCAGACAGCCGGCAGCCTGGGCCATGGCTTCAAGAATCAGCACACCGGGCATCACCGGATGGCCGGGGAAGTGGCCCTGAAAGAACGGCTCGTTCATGGTCACGTTCTTCAGTGCCCGGATGCGTGGTGGGCCTTCGAGGTGGTACTCCAGTACCCGGTCAACCAGCAGGAAAGGGTAGCGGTGATGCAGGAGATTGAGGATGGCCTCGATATCGATAGGGATTTGTTCGCTCATGCTTGTATCGTCTTGTTCCTAAAATATTGCGGTTCAGTCGTCGGCGCGACGCTCCACCTTGCGGAAGCGCTTGAACCAGTCGTCGAGCTGGGTCAGTCGGACCAGCAGCCGCTGCCACTGACGTTGCGGGCGAGCCGGAATGCCCGAGCCATAGTGGCCGGGTTCATGAATGGAATCGAGTACGGTACTCATGGCGGTGATCACGACCTTGTCCGTGATGTCGAGATGGCCGCCAATACCGCTGGCGCCGGCGATCATGCAGTAGCGCCCGATCGTGGTCGAACCGGCCACACCGGTGCAGCCGGCAATCGCCGTGTGGTCACCGATCCGGACGTTGTGGGCGATCTGGACCTGATTGTCCAGGCGCACGTCATCACCCAGCACCGTGTCTTCGATGGCACCGCGATCGATCGTCGTATTGGCACCGATCTCGCAGTCGGCACCGATGATCACGCGCCCGATCTGGGGCACCTTGATCCAGTGATCGCGCTCGAAGGCCAGACCGAAACCGTCCGCGCCGATGACCACGCCAGGGTGAACCAGCACCCGCTCACCAATGCACGATTCACGGCCGATGAACACCTGGGCGACCAGCCTCGCATCGTCGGCCAGCGTCACGCCATCTTCGATCACGCAGCCCGGGCCGATCACCACACGGGAGCCAATCCTGACGCCCGAGCCGATACTGACATTAGGGCCGATCGATGCACTGGCGTCGATGATGCAGTCCTCACCGATGACAGCGCTGTCGTGGATGCCGGGCGGCGCGCTGGGTGCCGGGTTGAGGTGACTCGAAATATGCGCCCAGCTCACATAGGGGTCCGGGCTGATCAGCGCATTACCGCTGTAGCGTTCTGCGTTGTCCGCCGAAAGCACCACAGCGCCTGCGGAGGTGCTTTCAAGCTGGGAGATGTAGCTAGGATTGGCGAGAAAGCTCAGTTGCTCGTGACTGGCTCCTGCCAGCGTCGCCAGTCCACTGATCGGCTGTTCGGGGTCGCCGCGCAGCGTCAGGCCGAAGCGCTCGGCCAGCTCTCCCAGGCTGATGGTGCTCAAGGCAGGCTCCCCAGGGCTTCCGTATCCGCGGCGTAGTCCTGCTCCAGCCATTCGATGACGCGCTCGGTCATGTCCACGCGTTCGGAGGCAAAGGCGACCGGGCCGGTCAGGACCAGGTCGAAGCCGCCGGCTTCGGCGACTTGACGGATGGCGATCTGGATCGTGTCTTCGATCGCGGTTTTCTCCGCATTGGTGCGAAAGCGGATTTCCTGCGTCAGATCTTCTCGTCGCCGATTGATCGAGCGCTCGAGGTTGCGGATTTCACGCTCCAGATCCTGGCGGGTTTCCGCATTCAGGTCGCTGGTGGCCAGGCGGCGCGCATTGAGGGTTTCCAGCCGAGCCTCGTCGGCGTTCAGGGCGTCGTAGCGCGGACGGAATTCTTCATCCAGCGCTTCTCGCGCTGCGATCAATTGTGGTGCGTTGTCGAACAGGCGAACCATGTCGACAAAGCCAATGAGGAGGTTCGGTTCGCTAGCGTCCTGCGCCTTCAGCGGTGCGCTGGCCAGGGCGATGATCATCAACAGGGCGACCCAGCAGCCGGACACCAGCACGCCGCATGCCCTGGGGCCGCGGCAGCCGGTCAACTTCGTCGCGGTTGGGCGCATGAGTCGCTGACATTCCAGTGTCTTAGAAAACGTTACCGAATGTGAACTGCAGGACTTGGGTATCGTCGCCGTCCAGCTCGCGGATCGGTTGGGCCAAGTTGATGATAATCGGTCCCACGGGCGCTCGCCAGGTCAGCGAGATGCCAGCGGAGGCTCGCAGCAGGTCCGTTTCGAAGCTGTCCCAGTTCCGGTAGACGTTGCCCACGTCGACAAAGAGCGCCAGCCGCGTGCCGCTGGATTCGACAAAAGGCAGCGGGAAGGCAAATTCCAGACCGGCTGCAACCTTGAAGTCACCACCGACCGAACGGCAGAACTGATCCTTCGGTCCCAGCGAGTTGTCGTCGAAGCCACGGATGTCCGAGACGCCACCGCCGTAGTAGTGCTCGTAGAAAGGCAGACCGTCATCGAAGGTGACGACCTCGTCGATCAGACAGGTGCGGCGATTGCCCTCGACGATTTCCGGCGGAATGGGCTGGATATTGAGATCATCGTCCCAGTCGTCATAAGAGTCGCCGTAGGAAACGTCACCCCGCAAGCCCAAGGCAAACTGATTGCCGATCGGCCAGTACTTGCGGAAGCGGTAGCTGAGCTTGAAGAATTCACGTGTACCGCCCGGCAGCGCAACTTCGGCGGTGAGTCGGTTCAGCGATCCGCGTGTCGGGTTCAGAATGCCGTTGCGGCTGTCGCGCGACCAGGTTCCGTCGATGCGATAGGTGGTCACGCGGCGCTCGCTGGAGTTCAGGAAGCCGTCACCGTCTTCATCCAGGGAAATGCCCAGGGGCCGGTCGGCTGGAATGATCAGGATCCAGTCTTCGATCGGCGCGTCGGGATTTTCCGGCGGCGGTCCGAAGAAGCCGGGCAGGTTGACGTCGACACGCTGGGCCGAGGCACCGAAGCGCAGGAAGTCCAGTTCAGTGACCGGAAAGCCGAAGTTGACACCGGCCGCGGCCTGGCTGGTCGAGAAGGACGCGATGTTGTTCGACGAGCGGCCCAGCGTATCGAACTCGCTGTAGCGCAGGAAGAAGCCAGCTGAGACGCCGTCATCGGTGAAATAGGGATTGGTGTAGCTGATGCCGGCCTGGGTCAGGATGCTGCTCCGCTGGACCTGGAAGCCAACTCGACGTCCCGAGCCCAGGAAGTTGTCCTGCTCGACGGCAATCGTGGCAATCACGCCCTGGAACTGGGAGTAGCCCAGGCCGACCTGGAAGCTGCCCGAGGGCTGTTCTTCGACGCTGACGACAATGTCGACCTGATCATCAGAGCCGTCAACCGGATTGGTCTCGAAGTTGACGTTCTCGAAGTAACCCAGTCGCTGCAGTCGCTGGCGCGACCGGTCCAGCGCCAGCTGGGAGAACCAGGCGCCTTCGAACTGACGCATCTCGCGACGCAGCACTTCATCTTTGGTTTGCGAGTTACCCGAGAAGCTGACGCGGCGGACATACACGCGCTTGCCGGGCTCGATGAAGAAGGTCAGCGCCACCTCGCGCGTGTCGCGGTCGACGCGCGGTACGGGATTCACATTGGCGAAGGCGTAGCCGATGTTCGACAGAATGCTGGTGATGCCTTCCATGCTTTGCTCGAGCTCGCGGCGCGAGAAGGTATCGCCGGGGGCAACGCTGATCAGCTGGCGCAGCGTGGCCTCGGGGAGGATGAGATCACCGGTCAACTGAACGTCGTTGACCCGGTAGACATCGCCCTCACGAATGTTGGCGGTGATGTAGATGTCCTGCTTGTCCGGGCTGATCGAGACCTGGGTGGATTCGATCGCGAAATCGATGTAGCCCCGATCGAGATAGAAGGAGCGCAGCGTTTCCAGGTCGCCTGACAGCTTTTCGCGAGTGTAGCGGTGGTTGTCGCGCCAGAAGTAGATGCTGCGACGGTCGGCAGATTCGAAGCCACCGCGCAGCTCGTTCTCGTCGAAGCTCTCGTTGCCGACGATGTTGATGTGCCGGATTCGGGCCTGCTTACCCTCATTGATGAAGATCGACAGGCTGACGCGGTTGCGCTCCAAGGTCGATACGCGCGCATCTACGGCTGCCGCATAGTGACCGCGGCTGTGGTACTGGCGGACCAGTTCCTGCTGCACCCGATCAAGCTCGAGCTGATTGAAGATTTCACCTTCACTGATGCCGATGCTGGCCAATGCCGGCATCAAGTCTTCCGTGGTGATCTGGCGGTTGCCGGCGATCGTGATCGACGAGATGGCCGGGCGCTCGATCACCGTGATGACCAGAACATTGCCTTCGCGGCTCAGGGCGATGTCATTGAAGAACCCGGTGCGAAACAGGTCGCGAATTGTCGAGCGGCTCAGCGACGGGGTCAGCGTATCGCCGACTTCCACTGGGATGAAGCTGAACACATTACCTTCGGAAATCCGCTGCAGGCCGTCCACGCGGATGTCATCGATTCGGAAGGTCTCGGCGGCCAGCGGGGCTGACAGGATGGCCAGGATCAGCAGAAGGCAGAGCTTGTTCATGAAAAACCTTGGTGTCATTCAGGCACAGGTCTCCTCGAGCGGATCGAGGAGAGCAGCGCGAAGTTTAGGTGAATACTCGTAATATATCGTTAAATATTGCCAGGCTCATCAAGCTGACAACCAGCAACAACCCCAAGTACTGACCCATAATCTGGATCTTGTCGGAGACCGGCGATCCTTTAATGATCTCGACGAAGTAGTACAGCAGGTGACCGCCGTCGAGCATGGGGATCGGCAGCAGATTGATGATCGCCAGGGACAGGCTGATCAAGCCCAGGAAGAACAGGAATCGGGTGAAGCCCAGACGAGCGGAATCGTCGGCCATCTGGGCGATCGTGATCGGGCCCGAC
>JBCDLQ010000003.1:0-18962 GCA_039414335.1 Pseudomonadota bacterium
CGCTGACCTTGCGGAGCGAAGACCGCAGCGTACCGGCCCTGTTGGCCGGGATGGCGGGCTTGGTGATGCTGCAGCTGTTTTTTGAGGCCAGTCGAGGTCTCTTTGCCTACCTCTATCCGGTGCAGGATTTGCGCTTGATCGGTATTCTGGCGTGCTCGGTGGGCTTCGGGTTGGCCTTGGTGGCGGTGGTGGCCCGCCAGTTTTGGTCCAAGCGTTCATGGCACGCACTGGTCATGACCATGATCGGCATGGTGACGGTCTTTTCGCTGACCCCCTCCATGGATGCGCGCACCGCGATGATGCTCCTTCTTGGCAGTGCCTCGGCGCTGATCCTGGCCCTGATCGGCTGGCGTCGCGGCAGGGTTCACGCTTGGGCCTATGCAGCGGCGCTGGCCTTGTTTCTAATCGCGAATTTTACGGAACCCAGCGCATTTATCGACCACGCCTTCTATCTGCTGACCGCACTGTTTCTGGTGGTTCTAATGGTGCTTCAGGCCATGGCCTACAGTCGCGAGCGACAGGGCCAGATCGAACAGAGATTGCGAGCTGATCAACTGCAGCGGGTATTAGATCAGGCTGCTGCGGAGCGAGAACCTCTGGTTTTGAGTGTACCCGGGACAGGCACCGTCCAGTCGGTTCCGATCAGCGATGTCGTCCGCGTTCAGGGTGCGGGAGACTATGTGGAGTTGCATCTTGGCGACGGCCGCGAAGTCCTGCATAGCGCTACGCTGAACGAGCTCGATGCGGAATTGCCCTCACACTTTCTGCGCGTTCATCGCTCCCACCTGGTCAATACATGCTGGATCGAACGCCTGGTTCGGAACGAGAGCGGCACCGGCACCTTACACCTGAGCAATGGCCAGACTGTACCGGTCAGTCGCCGTATCATGCCTGGGGTGCGGCGGGCTTTGCGCTAGGGAACAAGTCAGCGAAAAAGCGTGTTTTATTGCGAAGCCGCGAGGCTGTTTGCCTGTTTCCGTAGCGACTGCAGGAGCGGGTGGTCCGGTTCGAGACTCTCTTCTGCTGCTTCTAGTGCCGTGCTCATGGCGGCGGCAGCATCTTCCGAACGTCCCAGGTCACTGAGTCGCAAGGCACGATCGCCAAGGGCAGCCAGGGTGATGGGATGGTATTCGCCCAGGTGGTCGTTGGCGCGCTCAATCAGAGATTCCGTCGTCGCAAAAGCCGACTCGAAGGCGCCGGCGCCCGCCTGCGCGCTGGCCAGGCTGCTGGACAGGTCGATCCACTGCAGCGTGTTGTCGCCTCGGCGGCGCTCGATCTGGATCAGGGTTTCGGTCAGCAGCAGGACGGCTTCCTGGTACTGTTCCCGTTCGATCTGAATGGCGCCGAGGATTGGCGCGAGGTCGAGCGTTTCCCGATGATCGGGGCCCGCATGAAGGTAGAGCCCGTTGTAGGCCTGTTCAACCAGCATTGCAGCATCCGCAAGTCGGCCCTGTTCATATAACAGTCGACCCAGCCGTGACTGCGCACCCATGGCAGCGATATCGCCTGGATAGGCAGAAGGGGGTCGCAGGGCAAGGGCCTGCCGCAGGTGGGATTGGGCCAGCGCCAAATCACCTGCTCGTTCTGCAACACAGGCTTGCAGGGTCAGGGATGCGGTTCGCAGTCGATGATCATCGGGCAGGTTTCGAGCGCGCTGACGAATGTTCTGCCGCAGCGACTCGGTTCGTGAGGATGCCTCATCGCAGATGATCAAGGCCTGCTCGGACAGGATCAGGGCAATGGCTTCCGGATCAGTGATGTCGCCCGCTTCCAGCGTGGCAAGGGAACGATCCAGCAGTTCCATACCGCGATCCTGACGGCCCGCATCCAGATAAGACGAGCCGGTCAGAATGTCCAGCGTGGCGCGGACGTCGGCCGGTAGATCCGTTCGCGTCAGGGCGACCTGTTCGGCCCGCTCCAGCGCATCGATCAATCGGGCTTCGCTGCCCTGCGCCCCCTGGAATTCAGCACCAAACACATCGCGAATGATCGACAGGGTCGTTTCGGCCCGTACTCGGGCCTGCTCTTCGCGCAGATCGGTCTCGATCGCGCCTTGCCAGCCCATGACGGTGTAGACGATGCCGGCGACCAAGGTCAGGATGACGCCTGCGAGTGCCCAGGTCAGGCGTCGCTGTGGCGGCTCGGCCTGTGTCTTGCTCAGCATGGCAACGACATCGGACGCGCTGGGTCGCTTTGCCGGATCGAATGACAGCATGGCCTTGAGGGTTCCGCGCAGGGAGCGCGGCACCTTGCCCAGATCGGGTAGATCCTGCTGGGCCTTGATCAATTGGGCCAGTGTTTTAACCGGATAGGCTTCTTCCCCCGTCAGGCCTCGATAGAAGAGCGTGCCCAATGACCAGATATCAGCCGATGCCTCGACAGGCTCGCCGACCAGTATTTCCGGCGCAGTCGAGCGGGGTGAATTGGGACGGGCGTGTTCGCCGCGAAGCACGCCACTGCCAAAGTCGATGAGCAGGCTTCGGCCCGAGGGCTCTACCAGGATATTGCCGGCTTGCACATCGCCATGGAGGAGACTGCGCTGATGGACGGCATCCAGCGCGCCGGCCAGCGTCTTGATGAGTTCGACCCATTCGGCTTGCGGCCGTTTGGCGCTGCTTTTCAACATCGATTCCAGCGGAACGCCGGTGCTGAGTTCCATCCAGATGCCGATCTGTCCGCCATCACTTCCCGTCCCCAGGATGCCGACCACGTTGGGATGGCGAACGCGCGCCAGTCTGCGGGAATTCTCCAGCCATAGATTGACGCCAGGCTGATCATCGTCGAGCAGCTTCAGCGCGACTTCGCGTTTCAGCTTGGGGTCATAGGCACGATGCAAGGACGCAAAACGGCCTTCAGTCAGCGCCTCCTGGATTTCCAGTCCACACCATTGCTGACCGGGACCCGCGTGGCCATCGGTCTGATTCAGATGGTCGAAGAAGTCGACGATACGACGAACGCGAGCGACACCATTGGCGGGTGCACCCTGCTGGGCGACCGACAGCCAGTCGATGATGACGTCAGCTTTCACGGTTCATCTTTCTGGCGAGCTCCGCAAGACCGCGCTGGACCAGCAAGCGCGCAGCATTCGGACTGTCCAGCTCCAGTTCCTTGAAGATCGTGTCGTAGTCCTGGCCCATTTCGACGCGCAGAATGACGGCGGAACGTTTGGGCTCGTTCATCTCATTGACGAGTTCTTCGAAGGCTTCCAGTTCGAAGACGGTTCGGGCAATCTTCTGGCTGCGCTCATCGGAAGCATCATTACTGTCAGCCGGCATCAGGCCTTGTCGATTGCGAACGTTCTTCTGGACTTCCTCGTGTGCGCAGGACAGCAGCATCGTTCGCAGATAGGCAAGAAACGCGCCTTCACCAGTGGTTTCGAAGCGCTTCAGATTTCTGAAAGCGAGAATGACGCCCGTGCGCATCAGGTCTTCGGTTTTGGGCAGGTCGCGGCCGTACAAGGGAAGGCGACCGCGCGCCCAACGCTGCAGCACGGGCAGATTCCGCCGAACCAGTTCGCCACGCGCATCGAGTCCGCCGGCATTGCAGCGTTGAATCAGCTGTCGCGTCGTTTCGATCGGTTTAGCCGCTTCACGGTTCTGCATGGCCCGACTTCAAGAGGAGTTCTGTGGGGACTCTAGGGCCAACCATAGCACTCCTTGTGGTGAAACCGAATCACTCGCGATGGGCTCAAGCTCTCACTGCATGAAGCGATCCGAGAAGATGAATTCACCGGGTCTGCGCCGAGGTTGGGCTCGCAGCGCTATGGATTTCCCCGGCGTTGATTCAATTCCGCTCCGGGTAAAGCTGGTGATGTAGTACTCGGACGGACGGGCGCTGTCAGCGGTGAGATCGTAGTAGCCTGACGCAAAGGTCGTGCCAGCAGCAAGAAAGGGTTCACCTTCGATCGAGCGATAGACGCGATAGCCGATCACGCGCGGATCGGGATCATCGTCCCAATCCAGATGCACACCTTCAGCCAGCCGGCTGGTCCGAGCGCTGAGGATTGCTGGGCCCTTCAGCCCCCCGATGGAATAGGACTCAAGATTGTTTTCTCCGTTCCGGTCAGCGATGGACGCGATTGGATCGATCAAGGCGTAGAGCGTTTGCGTGTGGTCGCCTGTAACGCCTTTCGGGAAGCTGGCATCGACGCTGAATGAGGCACCGGCAAGACCTGGGTCCGGGAGCAATAGGGTCGAGATGGGCAAGCCCGACTGCCCAGGGCCGTTCCAGCTCAGCGCCAATTCAACATTGCCATTGAAGGCCGCTCCAAGGTTCTCCACGGCAACCTGGATACGCACATCGGGCAGCCCTGCGCCGCGAGGTGCGACGTCAAGCCCAGAAATGGCCAGGTCGGTCTGACGGGATGTTTGTATGAAGGCGGGTCCCAGATCGTTGCCCAGGCGCGTCTGACGGCCGCGCGTTGGAATCGACGGTCGAATGGCTTGGCCTCGTCGACCCTGAAGCACTTCACTGCTGGGTGGGCCACCTAACACGCTGACGAAATCGAGTGAGTCCAGCGCGGGGTCGTAGCTCAGGTCGGGCAGGAAATGAGCCTGGGCGTTATCGGTCAGCGGATCCAAATGAACGAAGCCCGTGTCGAGCTGCAGGGTGATCATGGCCAGATCACCAGTTCCCAATGTGGCGCCGAGTGAATCCGTGGCTCTGACGACAGGGGCATTGCTCAGCGACCCATAGCCCAGATGGCGAAATCCGATGATGGCCAGGTTGCCGGGTGTGATTTCCAGTTGCGGTCGCTCGGCCCAGATTTTCCGGTCAAAGTCGTCGAGCAGTTCGGTCTCCACCCAGCTGCAGGGCAGGGTGCTGCAGTCACCGATCGCGAAATGGAGACTGCGTCGATTGCCCAGGAAAGCGGATGAGTCCTGGGCCACCGTATAAGCGATGTTGACCTTGCCAAGGCTATCGCCGGCCACCGATGGGGAAGCCACGCCCTGCGACAGGTCGACGGGGACGGTGCCGACCTGCTCAGAATTGAGGAAACGATAGGCCAGTGAGCGCTGATTGACGGTTGCCAGCGTACGTCCTGGGTTGCGCACCCAGACGGCGATGGGTTCGCCGTCGATGTAGGCGGCGTCAGGTTGATTCTCCTTCGCCGTACTTCCTGGATCGAGTGGGGCTGCCGGACTCCAGTTGAATCCATCGAAAGTCGAAAAGAAGGTGCGCTGATTGCCCGTCAGGCTGTTGTCCAGGTCGCGCGAGAACACCAGCAGGATCTCGCCGTTGATTGGACAGTTACTGCCGCGGTTTCCATCGGGCTGGCAGCTGGCGAGCTGGACGCCACCTTCGCCAAGCCCCGAGCTGGTCAGGGGCAGTGGATCGGACCAGAAGCCATCGTCATAAATCGCGTAGTACAACTGCTGCGCGGCGATGGCGGTCTGCCAGGCACCGCTGTCCGCTGGACCCGCCAGGCTGTTGCGCAAAGCCTCGAAGGTGCCGGCGTCCAGAGTGCTTTGCGACCAGACCATGACGGCACGGTTACGCGAAAGCCAGGCCACGTCCATGCTGGTGATGCCCCGCAGGTCGTCGGCGGAGTACACCACCAGATTCTGCTGACCACCGGCTGCGCTGATTTCAGCGATCAGACTGCCGTCGGGCTCGGTGTAGGCGCGAAGGGAGCGGCCGCGACCATTGCTGGCGACGGCCACGCGTCCCGATGGGCGAGCGGCGACGGGTCGGCCTCGACCGTCCAGATTCGATGATCCGCCGCCATCGAGTACCGGCGGTTGGCAGCTCGGATTCCCCGGTTCATTGATCAGCGGCACCGTGTCGGCTGATTCGAGACACAGGGGGCAGATGCCCACGCTGACTTCGTATTTCGCGTTGAGATTGAAGTCAAAGGACTCGCAGGACGCAGCGCTCAAGGGTCCCTGCACGGCGATCATCCGCATCTCGATAAAGGGAATGGCAGCAATGCTGATATCGACGATATCGAAGAGTATTGAGGCGTCAATAAAGAGGTCGATGCCAGCCTGGACGCTGGGCATGGCGACCATGTCGTTGACCATCTGCTCGCCGATCAGACGGACACGTCCGTAGGCTTCGAACAGCACTTTGAACCAGAAATCCGCACCAACGGTGGCTTCGGCAATCGGCCAGAATCCCCAGCCGTATCGGAACAGGGGAATCTTGCCGCTGTCGAGGATTTCGAATTCGGGGATCGTGATCGATTCTTCGAAGGGGCCCTGGCCGTTGATGGGCGTGTTGCTTGACTCGACGCCAGCGTCTTCATTGATGGCGAGGTTGTCACTGCTGGCGAATCGTGTGAAGTCTCCGAAGCCATCATTTCCCAGGCGTTGAATCAGGAAGGCCTCATTGGTGCTGTCGTTCTGAAGTGTTCCGACGTCGTAGTTCGGGTCTGGCGTTACATCGACTTTCGTCGTCGCCGCGACTTCGTCGGCAAAAAGGCGAACCTCCTCCGGAGTCCAGATGATTCGCTGATCGGTCAGGTTCGGAGAAGCCGAAATCCAGCTCGGCATGGCTTCGACGACAAACTCGAAGTAGCGTGAGTAGGTCGGACCATCGTTTCCGACCTGGCCGGTGAGCAGGGCGCCGTAGGGACCGGGTGGTAACAAATGTGCATCGGGAATCGTGGCTCGATACTCCACGCCACCGGGCTCGCAATTGCCGGCGGTCGGTGCGGTTGGCTGCAACTGCAGAAACGTGGGATTGCCCGCGCCCAGGCCATCAATCTCGAGGTTCAGGCTCTCAAGGACCCCGAATACGAATTCATCATGCTTGATGCGAACCTCGGCGGATTTGCCGATCAGCAGATCAACATTGGCCGGCTGTCCAGTCTGCACTAGGTTGCGAAACACTGGAATCGAGTTGTTCTCATCCTCGCCGCGAATCAACTTTTCATATTGGGTCAGTCCAGGCATCCAGGGTCGGGTCGGAAACTGGGCGTCCGTTGCATCGACCGGTTCGAGAGCGAAGGCCAGGGTGGCGCCGGCCGCAATCGGAACATAGCCCGCTTCCAGAGGCTCCGAGCCGCTGGCCAGATCCGCACCCATCTGACCGGCATAAAAGCGGTTGTCCTTGACGTCATAAAACAAGTCAAAAACGATGCCCGTCGCAGTGCCGTCATTCAGGGTTACGCCGTAGGCACCGGCATCGGTCGCCAGACCGTTGATCAAGATCTCGATGCCGAAGTAGCGGGGGTAGCTGGGAATCGTTGTATTGATGTCCGGGCTGTTGTTGCTGATGGCTGCGGCCCAGAGCGCGCCTTGCGTCAGCTGCTGGGGGTTGAGGGAGAAGGTTCTTTCGCCACTGGCGTCGGTAAAGTCGCGATAGAGGCTGGTGGGGCAGGTATTCAGTCCGGTCAGTTCAAAATCCAGATTGGACTCCAGCCACCATTTCACCTGGCTTTCAGCCTGGAACAAGGGTGCGGTGGATGCGCTGGTCGGTGGGCAATCGGGCGAGCCGCATTCGGGGTCGACCAAGGCGCCGCTGAGGACGGCAACCAAGGCGTTCTCCAAGGGAAACCCCAGCGTGTCGGTGACGACGACCGTAAAGGTTTCATTGGCGAGCGGTGCCCCGCTGGTCAGCCCGAAGGTGGTGCTGCCGCTGATTTCAGGCGAGGCATAGGCCAGGCCGAGCGCATTGGTGGTTTGACCGTCGGAGGCCGGTGGGACCGCATCGCCGAATAACAGGCTCAGCTGAGAGACATCCGCAGAAAACACGCCTTCAGGCGAGAGGGTGAAGTTGCCGATATCCGCCGGTACATTGACGCAGCTGATTTCGATATCACCTCGGTTCGGCGTTGGTACGACCGAACCATCGCCACACACTTCCATGAACAGCGAATAGTGTGTTTCGGGATTGGCCAGGACCTGGCTGGGCAGGCTGACCACGCCGCTGACCTGCTGAGTGACGTCCGGTCGCAGTGGGTCCGGTGGCAGGACAACCTCACTGACTTCCACGGGAGTCAAGCGACCGTCGCCGGGCAGCACCAGAAAGGATTGTTCATGGAGCCCGCTCAGAATGGAGCCGATCTGATTGCGTAGCTGAATATTGGATTCCGGATCCGTGCCCAGGGGGACTTCGAACTGACCCGTGATGTCGCCATCGACCACTCCCGGGCCGAAGACCCGCAGGCCATCGAAACGGATTTCCACCTGTCCGGGCTGCAGTCCTATGGTCGTGAAACCTACTGTGCTGCCCGGGCTGCCCTGCAGCGTTTCCAACTGCAGGTTCGGCCCTGGTGCCACCGTCAGGGAGGTCTGATCGATCAGCACCCGCCCGACGGTGATGCCGATTTGATAGATTCCAGGAGAGACATCGGGTAGCGCGACATCGAGTAGAGCGGTCCCTGTGCGATCGGGTACCGCAGATCCGAGCAAGACCGGTTCGCTTCCACCCAGTAGTTCGAATTCGTGCAGGATCGCCGGGGTGAGCCCGCCCGCGTCCAGCAACATCGTTCCCTTTGGGGTCGGCGACAGGGGTGAGATATCCAGTGACTGGGCCTGAACCAGACCGGTGATCAGCAACAATCCAAGCAATCGAAACATGTGAGGGCTCCGGCATCAGCAAACAGAAATGGCGTTCTGAACTGATAAAGGCCGGTCGAGGCACCGGTTGCACAAGTTTCTGGATGGTTGATCGACCGCCGACGCGATCGGGGCAGGCTTTAGCGTAGCCGTTGGCCCAATTCCTCGATCTGTTGCAACAGGGGGTGGTCGGGTGGGAGCGCATCGAATGCCGGTTCGAGGGCCATGAGTTCTCTGCGGAGTTCGTCCATTCGGCCCTGATCAGCCAGCATGGTCGCAAAGCGATGTCGGGTCTCGAAGGTGGCGTTGGCAGTCGGATTACTGCGATCCCGGAATTCCAAGGCGCCCAGGAACATCGCTTCGGCTTCTCCAAATTCGCCTTGCAAGGTCAGCGCATTCGCCAGGTAACCTCGGAGACTGGCGGTCAGGCCATGGTTGGGACCCAATGACTCCAGACTGGTTGCAAGAGTTCGACGACCGAGCTCGACGGCCTCGGGCACGCGATCCAGCATCACGAGCACTTCGAGCCGGTTCAGGCGATTCATGATGGCGAATTGCTGCCCCGCACCCAGTTCGGATTCAATCAGAGCCGCCGTTTCCGCCATGGCGGCTTCGGCCTCCTCGAGGCGGTTGAGCTCGAACAATCGGTTGGCTCGATTGGTTCGGATGCCCAAGGTGAACATGTGCGTCGCGCCCACCTGCTCCGTGGCGACGCTCAAGACTTGCTCGAGCATGAACAGCGCGCGCTCCGATTCACCAGCGCGCCCCAGTGCGGTCGCCAGGGCCGTCGCCGTCATGATCCACTGCCGACTGGTGGTGCCGCGGCGCTCCTCGACTTCGGCCACGGTCGCTTCTAACAAGGAGACGGCTTCGTCGTAGCGGCTGCTCTGGACGTAGGCCTCGCCTAGCGACGCGGCCGCACCCAGGCTGGTGTTGTGGCTACGCCCCAGCAGGGCGACGGACCGGCTGTGTACGTCTTCGAGCAACGGTGTGGCTTCTGTCAGACGTCCCATGGAGACCAGCAGATTGCTCATTCGACCGGCCACGCGGATGGCCGACAGGTCGGCGGGGAACTCATCCAGTGGACGGAGGGCCATGGCCGCTAGCAGCTTCTCTTCTGCCAGTACATCGTTGCCACGGCGCTGAGCGGCACAGGATTCGATCACCAGGGCGCCGAGGAAGGCGCGGTGATCCGGTGCGAGACGACCCGTGGCAATGCTTCGGAGCCTTGTCGCTGCTTCTTCTGCCTTGTCCGCGTCCTGGTCACACCACTCCATGCCCTGCTCAACCAGCACTTGCGCCGCCGACTGTGGGACATTGACGTCCTCGCTGGCCAGCAAGGCAAGACTGTCGTCGAGCAACGCCATTCCTTCATCGGCCCGACCGAGATCGAGATAGGAAGAACCGACCACGAACTGCACCATGGCCCGAACATAAGGTGGCTGGCTGTCATCGAGCGCAAGCTGGCGCTGGGATTGTTCCAGTACATCGATGATGCGTGCGTCCTGCCCATGGGTGCCCTCGAATGAGGCGCCGACGACATCCTGGAAGAACTGCAGCGATGCGCGAGCCTCATGGGCAGCGCGTTGTTCGGCTTCACGCGCGGTATGGGTCTGCCACCATCCTGCGACTGCGATCAGTACGCCCAGGCTCAGCCCTGCAATGACGCCGCCCACGGCCCTCCGACGTCGTCGCTGGGAGGGAGCGTCCTCAATGGCCTGGAGCTGGTTCAGAACATCATCTGGATCGAGGCGATCGCTGGCGGTTCGGTCCAGCAATGCGGCCAGTAAAGGCCGATGATTTCGAGGAATAGGGGACAGATCGGGAGGATCTACCTGATTTCGAATCAGCTCAGCTACGTCATCTCCCATGAAGGGATAGCAGCCAGCGAGGCAGCGGTAGAGCAACACGCCAAGGCCATAGAGATCCGCCGCGGCGGTGAGGGTATCACCGGCGAGCACTTCCGGCGCCGCGCTGAGCGGCGATCCGGTACGCGCCGGTTCGATGTCCGTCGATTCCGCAGCCGAACCAAAATCCAGCAGCAACACTCGACCATCGGCTTCGATGAGCACGTTGGCTGCCTTCAGGTCACCATGGACCAGACCGCGCTCGTGGATGGCAGCCAGTGCCGCGGCTAGCGCTTTGGCCAATTCCAGGACAGCGGCTTCGGGCAGCGTCTGTCCGCTTGCAAGCACCGACTCCAGTGACTGCCCGTCGCTGAGTTCCATCCAGATGCCGGCGCAGTTGTCGTGCATGTCGGCGCCGAGAATGGCCACGACATTGGGGTGTCGCACCCGAGCCAAACGACGCGCTTCATTCAACCAGTCGGACGCGCCGGGTGCATGGGCCGGCAACAGCTTGAGCGCAACCTCACGCTGCAGGTGAGGGTCCCAAGCGCGGTATACGGTGCCGAAGCTGCCCGAGGCCAGTGCTTCAAACACTTCCAGGGAACCCCAGTGGAATGTGTCTTCGATCGCATCGGCGCGCGGTAGATTGAGTCGATCAAAGAGGTCGACTACGCGACGGACGCGGGCCAGTTGACCGGGACTCGTGTCGACATCGGCGCCTATCGCCCGCCAATCGATTGCATGATCATCGCTCATGGTTCGGGCAGGATCTTGGCGAGTTCGGCCAGGGCGCGCTGCACCATCATGCGCGCTGCGTTCGGCGAGACACAATCCAGTTCGCCTGCGATGGCCGCGTAGTCCATCCCCAGTTCTACGCGCAGGATCACAGCTGACCGTTTCGGCTCGGGTAGTTGATTCACGCTGTGTTCAAAGACCTCCAGATCTTCCAGTTCGGCAATCGAGTCAGGACCTTGAGCCTGCTTGAAGCGGATGCTGTCCGCGAGAACAAGTCGCTGGCGCGCGCGCTGCGTGCGGCGGATCTCGTCCTTGGCACAAGACAGCAGCACCGTGCGCAGATAGGCCAGAAAGGCGCCCTGGCCTCTCGAGTCAAAGTCCTTCAGATTGTTAAAGGCCCGAACCAGCGTGATCTGCACAAGGTCATCGGTTTCTGAAAGATCGCGACCATAGCGAGGCAGACGACCGCGAGCCCAACTTCGCAGAATGGGCAAGCAGCGACTGGCGAGGCGACTGCGAGCATCGGCATCGCCCGCATTGGAGCGCTCGATCAGCTGGCGCGTCGATTCAAGGGGGTGAGACCGCTCGGCGTCGGACATGGATGGATGCTGTCGGGAATCGATTGCCCACCTTAGCAGCTGGTTCTTACATCGGCGAGTCAGTCAATCTCATCCAGTCAGCTCGATGCGCCCTGTTCGAAATGTCTGAGTGCCGCCTTGGCGATGGGCTCACCCCATTCCTGAACGAAGTGGCCGGCCTCTTCAATCACCATGGCTTCGGGGCAGCCTTTGATCAGCGCCTGCAGCTTTTCCATGACCGGTGGACCGAGGACGGGATCGGATGCGCCGATCGCCATGAAGCTGGGGCCGTCCCAGTCCTGGCTCCAAAAGCGAGCAGCCTCGCGCGAGATCGCTGCGCCGTCCATTTCCGGTGCGATCGGCACGAGGGCAGGGAACTGGCGCGCGCCAGCCTGATAGCGTTCATCAGGAAAGGGCGAGTCATAGGCGGCGACTTCCGCTGCCGTCATCTGTGGCGTACCCCGGGCGATGATGGCGCCGGCGCGGAAGTCCGGCGTTGTTAGCGCGTATTCCTTCCAAGCCTGAAATCCTGGCCCTGGGTCGACACCGACGCCCAGCGCGGTGTTCATCACGATCAGGCGCGATAGGCGGGCTCTGAAGGTGGGATCGACCGGCAGCGTCAGGCCGAGCAAACCGCCCCAGTCCTGAACGACCAGCGAAATGTTGTTCAGGTCCAGGCGTTCGACCAGCGCCAGCAGGTGGTTACGGTGAAAGTCGAAGCTGTAGTCCTCGCGGTGGATCGGCTTGTCCGAGCGACCGAAGCCATAGAGGTCAGGCGCCACGACGCGCGCACCCGACTCCAGGAATACGGGGATCATCCGACGATAGAGAAAGGACCAGCTGGGCTCGCCATGGAGACACAGGAAGGTGTGCTCCGCATCCCTTGGGCCCGTATCGATCCAGGCGGCTCTCAGCCCTTCGTAGCCCGGCAGGTCCTCGGCGTAGTGCACGGGATAATCGAAATCGGGCAGGTTGTCGAATCGGTCTTCAGGCGTGCGAATCGCTTCGATGGGCATGGCAAGAACTTCCTCTGTAACGGTGCTGACGGATCAGCTGGGCCAGGCGCCGATGATCAGTCCATAGACCGCGAAAGTGATGGAACTGTAGCCGGCATTGATGGCCCAGAATGAGAAGGGTTTGCGCTCGAAGGCATTGTGCAGGGCGAGTGCCGGTGAAGCGATCAAAAGCCCGACGATCAGACCCCAGTGGAGGCCGACTTTCCAGCCACTGGCGTCTCCCAGAACCAGAGAGAAGCCAATCGCCGCAATGAACATCGCCACAAAGGCGGTGAGAAAGGTTCGGCCGACGTGGCCCGATCGCAAATCGTCCATAGTCAATCCCAGGGCGCGCCGCCAGGGTTTGGCAAAGAGCGCTTCCGAATACCAGAGTGCTCCGATCATGAATGAGGCGAGGGTTGCGACGATGACCGCCAGCCAGTTGATGTGTTCGAACATGTTGAATCTCCTCCGGGCTCTGCCCGCCAGAATGTCGCAGATGAACCTGCCAGGTCAAGAACGGGGACCAGATCGCTTTGGGCTCCGGTTCAAGCTCGGGGCGACGCTAAGAAACCCTGAAAAGGCATTTCACGCAGAGGCGCAGAGAAGCAGAGGCCGCGGAGGAAAACGCGTTGTTTTTGTGTTTCTCCGCTAGCTCTGCCGCTCCGCTTCTCCGCGTGAGTCATTGACTCAGAGCTTCTCCCCAACCGTTGGAATGCGCAGTCTGTTTGAAGTCAGTATGCTGATCAGCAATCCATGGGAGCCTGGCGATGAAAGAACGTGCGTTGAATCCTGCCCGCTTGCTGGTCGAGTCGTCGGCGATCTTCTTGAGCGTGTTGCTGGCCTTCTTCGTTGAAGAGTGGCGCGAGGACAAGGATGAGGAGCGAAAGGCGGCCGAGGCCTTGAATCTGGTTCGCGCCGAGCTGGTTCAGAATCTGGGCGAGCTGGAGCGAGTCATTCCGACTAGAGGCGGGCTGATGGACCAATACGTCGAAGTGCTGGGTGTGCTCCGAAGGGAGGGCACCTTTCCGGAGGAATTGCCCCAGTTCGTCACCCCCCAGATCACCAGCATCGCCTACGAACTGGCCACTGATTCAGGGGCCGTGACGATTGTCGAACCTGAGGATCTGCTGACCGTCGCGCAGGCCTATGAAGCGCTGAGGGATGTGCGGCGTAACGACGTGTTTCTCGATGAGCGGAATGCGCAGATTCGCTACGCCGATGGTGAACAGTATCTGTCCGGCTTCGTCTACTACTTGAATCGCGCGCTGGGCAATGAGCCCAGGGCCGCTGGGCAGGTGAGAGTCGCCATCGAAGCGCTGACCCTCAGGGTCGATCAGGATTGATTGATGTCGTCACCCAAGCTGCTCATTCTGATGCTGGCCTGGGTGACGGTGGCTATGGTCGTGGGTTTACTGGTCACGTCCCATCAGCTTCTCTTGCTGACCTTGATCGAGCAGCCATTTGTGCCGATGGGTACGCCGATCACGGCGATCGGACTGATTGCACTGGCGGTGGGTTTCCAGCGCTTGTTTTCACCCTTGAGGGGCGCTCCCGACGTCATTGATCGACGGCTCGGTCAGCTACAGAGTCTCAGCGTCTGGGCGACGCTGTTCTGGATTCCCGTCGGCGCCGTGCTGTCGGGCAATTTGTCGTTCAGCTTTTCACCGGAAAGTGGATTCCAGGGCAGCGATCAGGCATCGAAGCTCTTCTGGGCTTTCACCTACGGCCTGGTTCTGTTTCCCGCCATGCTCTGGTTCGTTCGAGGACTGGTCCGCGTCTGGCTGGTCTTCGGATCGAAACCTGCCGGCCCCGAGTAGGCGAGCTCGGAAGCGACTGCTCCCGATTTATCACTCCTGGAAGCGATCCCTGAACAGGATCAGGGCATTGGCGCCATTGATGGTGACGACGAAGCCGTCGGTGGTTTCCGAGTCTACGGATACGGTGATTTGCCCAGTCGGGTCCGTAAAGGTTTCCCCGACGCGAAACATGGTGCCTTCATTGTTGGCATAGTTGGCCGGTGGCACGTCCGTATCCACTGACCAGGCCGGTTCTGAGCGATTGGTATCCACATAGGAAATGATTACCGCATCGCCAGGAAGGTTGCCGTCATAGCCCAGTCGCTTGCGCACCTCGACCGTGTACCAGTCGTTCGTGTCCGGAATGGGAATCGTGGCCATGCGGTAGTTGCCGGTCGTCGGCAGGGCCATGGCATCGATGGTGATCGTGGCGAAGTCATCGACGCTGACCTCGATCATCTCGGACCCGTCGAACCAGCCCAGCCTGTCCTTGTGATAGGACGTATGGTGCTTGCCCTGACGACCGTAGTCCGGATCGTTGATGGCGTTGTTGGTTGCCGCACTCATCACGTCATAGGGGCTGTCGTAGGGATTGGAGTCACCGTCGAAGTTGTTCGAGTGGGGCAGGCCGAATCCGTGGCCCATTTCATGGGCGATCACGCCGGCTTGCGTAAAGGCCCACGGCGGATTCCAGGTCGTTCGCCAGGACTTGGTGACACCGTCCAGGGTGGCAAAGCGCCCGCCGCCCCAGGCACAGCAGTCCAGCACGTCGTTCAACATCATGTTGATTCCGGAGAAACCGCCCGTATCGCCATTGGAGAAATCAACGAAGGGGTCAGCGGCCGCCGTGCAGTCATTGAAAATGGCACTCAGATCGGCATCGAAGCCGTCGCCGGGATTGGGGATATAGAAACCCTGCGGATTCGGTAGATCGACCCAGTCGACGGCGGTGCTGCCGACGATGTCGATCCTGCCGTAGGACTGCTTGCGCCAGTAGTCGTCCAGGCCGCCGGGAGCGTTGGCGTACATGTCCTGAAAGTAGGCGAGGTTGCGGGGTTCCGAGTTGATGTCGGAGAACTTGCACAGGATGGAGACCCAGGGCTGGGAGCCGGTGGGCCCGCCGCGCGGAGCTGCCGTTTCACCATCCAGTAGCGTCAGCGCTTGCGCCCGCCACAGCTGCTCACCCATGAATTCGGCCAGGTGCACGCGAACCCGGCGTGCGTTCCAGTTAAGGAAGCCGCCGTGGGCGGCCATCAGTTCATGGCTGAGCGTGAACACCGCTTGCTGGCCACGCTCATCGGTAACGGTGAAACGATGCTGAACAGGCGCGTTCGATCCCGGTCGGGGATCACCCCAGAGCAGATCCAGCTGGCCTTCGATCACATCGCCCGCGCGCAGCGACGAGCTGCTGGCAGTGGCGTCGGCAAGACCGATACTGGAGATGGCCCCCAAGATGGCGATCAGCAGGATTCTGAATGTCATGCGGCGATCTGGCTCGTTGTTTCGTCCGATTATGCGATCCGACCCGCCTCAAGTCAGCTCGATTGACCCGGCTTTGTGACGGACCTCTCACAGATATCGCCTGGATTCGCATCAGACCCGTCACTGCCCGATGGCAGTGATGGCAAATTACTGTTTGACAATCAACGTCAGTTCGCCCGAATCCAGGGCATCGGGAAGGGCCAGGGGGTCGATTGGCGCCAGTCCGGGCTTTGGCCACGCGCCCAGGCCTCGGTTGCGACCCTCGTTTTTGGCGCGGTAGAGCAGTTGGTCGGCCACCTTCATGGCTGGCTCCCAGAACTCCTGGCCCGAATCCCGGTTGAAGCCCTGAATTGGAGCAAAGCCCAGGCTGGCGGTGGCCATGAGGTCACGACCACCATGGTCCTTGACCTTGAGTCCGGCAACACCGCGGCCGATGGCATCGCAAAGCGCCGCGGCTGAGCCACCATCCGCTGAAGGCAGGTAGAGAGCGAATTCCTCCCCACCCCAGCGCCCGACCAGCGCATCGTGATCGGATGCGATCTTCTTGAGCAAGTCACTGACCTCGACGAGTACCCGATCACCGACATCGTGACCGTGGCGATCATTGACCTGCTTGAAGTGATCCAGGTCCATCAGCATCAGAACGGCGTTCTCCGAGTCGCCTTCGTGCTGTTCCATTTGCAGCGTCAGAAAGCGGCGATTGGCCAGTCCCGTCAGGCTGTCGGTTCGGCTGGTCTTTAGCAGCCGCTTCTGGTTGGCGCGCTGCCAGAACGACAGGGCGACGGCCAGAATCAAAACGGCGACCAAGGCACCCAGGGCGCCCTGGCGCTTGAGTGACTCTTCGTTCAGTTGCAATTGCTGGATTTCCGCTTGCTGGCGGAGCTCGGCCAGCTCCTGGGCCTGGCGTTGAACGCCCAGTTCAGTCTCCAGGGCATCGAGTCGCGTGCGCTGGGCCGTTTCCATGAATTCGATATTGCGCTCGGCATATTCGCGATGCATGTCCAGCGCTGCCTGATAGCGCTCCTGCCTCTCCAGGATGTCAACGAGGTTCTTCTGCGCATCGAGAATGCTTCGCTCGTACTCGATCTGCTCTGACAGGGCCAAGGAGTCCCGAATGTAGTCTTCCGCACGTTCAAGATCACCTTCTTCAATCGCGAGCAGGGCCTGGTCGCGGCGCAATGCACTGCGCTCGCCCGGGTTGTCGAAAGTTTCGTGCAGGGCTGCGGCTTCGTCCGTGAACTCGCGCGCCTTTTCCAGATCTCCCAACCGTCTCCAGCCATTCCCCATCATGCTCAAGGCGGTGGCGAGCCGCGGCTCAAGGCCGGGGCCGCGCAAGGCGGGAACCAGCATTTCAAGCTGTTCGATGGCTCGTTCATTGCGCTCGGCGAGCAGGAGCGAGCGGGCAAAGTTGTAGCGCACGGGTACCAGCGCGCCCGGCGGTGCTTCCAGGCTTTGCGGAAGCTCGAGGATTCTTTCAAAGTGTTCGACGGCCAGATCATACTGACCGGACTCGGTCAGATAGATGGCCAGATTTCCCAGGACCTGCGGAAGGACATCATCGAGCTGTTCTGCCTCGGTCAGCTGCAGTGCCGCATCCATGACATCAAGGGAAGCGATGGGATCTCCACCGCGGTAGTAGAGCGAGGCCAGTCGCATCATCAGGCCCACTCGATCGCTGGATTCACCCATGGCATCGGTCAGCTCTGCGACCTCTTGTGTCAGCTCCCGCGCCTGTTCCATGTCGCCCAGCTGCATCTGTGACCAGGCCAGGCAGGCTTTGAGAAACCCTCGCTGCGTGTCGGCCAGATCATCTTCGAGGGTCAGTCCATGTTCGGCGATACGAATCGCATCCGCCGGCTGGGAGTATTCCAGGCGCTCGCAGCGATCGATGGCCTGCTGAACCGTCTCGGGCAGTTCCGTGTTGGGCGGAATGGCCGGATTCTGAGCGACGATCATCAGGCTGGCGAGGAGATGATGCAGCATGGACTTATCCTGTGCTGGACCGTGGTGACGATCCCTGAATTTTTGGTGAAGGGCGTCACATTTGAACACAAGTCCGTGACGGGTGCTGGTTTGCAGTCGACTGAGCTGGTCGGCACACTGTTGCGGAACCAGGGCAACGGATGGCTGTGGAGGGTGTCAATGAGACTACGCGACATGCGGGGTCTGGGACCGAAGACCGAGAGCATCCTGAAGGAGATCGGTATCAACAGTCCTGAAGAACTGCGAGCGCTGGGTGCCATGCGGACTTTTCTGCGGCTGAAGGCGCATCAGGGCAAGCGACCGTCTCTGGCGTTTCTTTACGCACTGGTGGGCGCGATCGAGGATCGAGACTGGCTGGAAGTGGCTCGCGACGATCGGAGGCGGCTGCTCGTTGAGCTCGACGGTATCGAATCGATGGAGTCCCTGTGGAAGGAGACATCAGGTTGACAAAGGCAAGACAAACCATTCATACAACAGCCCTGTCGTGCGGGAACCCGCTCCTTCGTTTTCCATGAAGCAAGCGTGACTTTCAAGCAGTACATCAAGCACTTTCTGCGGCCACCGGACCCGGCCCTGGTCGCGTCTGGCGTCGGCGGCGTCCGTTCCATTGCGGTGACGCGTCTGTGGTTTCTGTTCGTGATCTCCCTGGCGCCGATTGCTGGATACATCATGCAAGGTTCGGAAACCGCGCTCGAAGTTCGACTGTCGTCCTTTGCTTTGATCATTGCGTTTATCTACTCACTCGCCGCTTACTGGGTGCTCAAGCGCAGGAACTGGAGGCCTTCAAGGATTGAGGCTTATGTGACTGCCACCTTCGACTTGACGCTGATCACGTTCACCCTGTTATTGCTCGGCTTCTTCGCCGGTCCTGACCGGGTGATTCATAGTGAAGCGGTCTGGGCAATCTACCTGTTGACGATCATGACCAGCGCGCTGCGCCTCGATATGCGCATCTGTTTCTATCTGGGCGCGATGGCGATGACCCAGTACATCCTGATGGTGACGGTCTTCAGCTTGACCATGCCGGAGGCGATGGCAG
>JBCDLQ010000004.1:0-18128 GCA_039414335.1 Pseudomonadota bacterium
ACGATGGCTTCGGCCTTGGCCGGGCCGACGCCGACGAGAGCGGCGGCGAGTTGTTCGGCCGTGGCGGTGTTGACGTCGACTGCCGCGTCCTGGGCCAGGCTGAGGGTGCTGACGCTCATGATGAGGGCCAGGGCGAGAAACAGATTTCGAAATACAGACATGTTGCTTACTCCCTAATACGATTGAATGGTCCGACTCGGGTCGATCAAAGGACTCCCGGGCCGCGCGTTGTCCTTCTCGACAACGTGGGATCCAGTCTGTCGATCCAGGAGGAAACTGACATCGGAGGATTCGCGCTTCTGGCCCTAGGAAATCGACTCGCTGAGCGCTGAGAAAATTCACCTGATTGCCTTCTCAGCTTTTGAGAAGAGGGGGTGTTGAAATGCATTTCAACCTCTCATGAACACAGGATGAATCGACATGAACAAGGCCACCAAGACTTTCGATGACCGCCCGGTGAGCAGCCGCGAGTTTCGCGATCAGATCGTGGGCAAGACGATTACCAGCGTGGTGGCGCGACCCGGCCGTTCAGGTCAGCCGCCCGTGGTGCTGATGATGCATTTTGATGATGGATCCGTGGTGGAATTCGTTTCGCCGCGCAGCGACCGATTGCTCAAGCGCAGCCTGACCGAGCGGGTTCGTAGCGGTGCCGGTCTGCAGGCGGATCCGGCCAATGATTCCAGTGCTTTCGAGCTGGCTCAGCTGCCGCTGCCAGGGTGTAGCCTGAATTGATTAAATGGGGCTCAGGCCCGGTAATTCAGGGCCTGCGAGCGCTTATCCACAAAAGCTGTGGATAAGTTTGTGGGTAGACTTCGGCCCGCGCCCACAATTCAGGCGGCGGACCGCTTTGGTCAAAAAATGACCAATATATTAACCAAATGAAAATCAATGACTTGCGTGACCGGAAGGCTAAAAATTGGCTTTCATTCGCTGTCAATAAACTGTCAAATCGACAATCAGTGAGTTGTGCATAACAACCCAAGGCGGTGGCTCAAGAAGGTCTTCTAAGTGCTTGATTTAACGTTTCAGCCCAAATCGACCAGATTCATGGATTGACGCCAGTCGATCAGCGCATTGAGGATGTCGATCTCGCTCTGATCGCCGCTGGCCTGGTCCAGGCGCTGCTGTATTTCTGCATCGAACTGCGCCGCTGTGATCGAAGCCAGATCCGGGTCGTCCAACAGGCGGCGGCGGCGGTAGTCCTGCCAGCGCTGGAGCTCCTCATCGTCAAGCGCTTCGCGATGGTGTCGTGCCCGGAAGCGGAACAGCAATGTGTTGAGGCGTTCGTCCTGAAATGGACTGCCCAGACGTGCCAGATCTTCGCCGCTGGCCTGGCGGATGCGCGGGTAGATACTTGAGTCCGACCGCGGCACGAAGCCATCATAGAGCGCCTGTTCCGGATCGTTGTCCATGCCGCTGCGACCGTCACGGTTGGGCTGGAACAGGGAGACGATCCTGTTGATGAGATCCGGCCGCTGGTTGAGCGCTGCCTCATGGCGGTTCAGGGCGGCTCGATCGATGGCCAGACGAGCTTCGGCCGCATCATCCATGACGCTCATTGGCGACAGCATCGGGCAGCGATTGGCGCGAATCAGCTTGACCGGCAAGCGGTTCATGCCTTCGGGCAGATCCTTGCTGGAGACCCAGAGGCGGTCGGCCAGATCGTCGACGCTCAAGTCCTCGAATTCGTCCGGTGCATGGCGCAGGTCCCAGAGGATCCATTGACCGCTGAATTGAGGATGAGGGGCCAGCGGCAGCACCACTGAGGTGCCGCAATGGGCGGCCGGAAACCGAGAGGTGCTGTGGAGCAGGGGCGTTCTCGGTTCGAGGAGTTCGCCTACGCGATGTTTCTGACGCAGACTCAGGGCCCAGTTCCACAGTCGTGGCTGGTGCTCGCGCACGCGTTGGGCCATGCCCAGGGTGGCTTCGACATCGGCCAGGGCGTCGTGGGCCCTTGAGGTGTCCATGCCGTTGGCCGAGGCCAGGTCTTCCAGTCGAAAGCTGGGCGTGCCGTCTTCCCGCTTCGGCCATTCCAGGCCGTCAGGACGCAGGGCACGGGTCATACGCATCAGATCGATCAGATCGAAGCGAGAATTGCCGTTGCTGTATTCACGAGCGTAGGGGTCGTAGAAATTCCGCCAGAACAGGAAGCGGGTCACTTCGTCGTCAAAGCGGAAATTGTTGTAGCCCACGGTGCAGGTGCCGGCTCGAGACATGGCGCGATGAATCTGTTCGGCAAAGGCGGGTTCGGGCAGGCCACGCTCCAGCGCTTCCTGCGGCGTGATACCCGTGATCAGGCAGGCGGCGGGTTGGGGAAGGACATCGTCGCCGGGCTGGCAGTAGATGACCATCGGGTCTTCGATCGGTCGCAGCTCGGCGTCCGTGCGCAGCGCGGCGAACTGGGCGGGTCGGTCCCGGCGCGGGTCGGCGCCAAAGGTTTCAAAGTCGTGCCACAGAAAACTGTTCTCGCTCATGGCGACATTGTAGGAAACTCCAGCGGGTCTTTCGGGTCTTTGAAGGGCGACTTTGTGCGATCTGTTCACCCCGTCTGGGCTGGGCAAGCCGTATCCTCGCCGCTCTGGGCTGAAGTGATTTCAACGTGAACGAGATGGAACAAGCCACGACATCAACCGCCGGGCCTGCGCGCCTGATTCTGTTGCGCCATGGTCAGGCCTCGCTGGGGACCGACGACTACGATCGGCTGTCGCCGCTGGGCAAGTCGCAGGCCAGGGCTCTGCGCGCGCGTTTGGCCGAGGCGGGTTCGAAGGACGAGGTGGTGGTCAGCGGATCCTTGAAGCGGCAGCGTCAGACGGTCGCGGGGCTGGGTCGCACGGAGCAGGCCAGCATCGATGAGTCGCTCAACGAGTACACGGTTGATCGCCTGATCCGAAGCACCATGGCGCAGGCCGAGTCACTGGATATCGCCGTGCCGCAGGAAGAGGCCTTTGCCAACCCGCAGGCCTACCTGATGACCTTTCTCGAGTGGTTTCCGCAGGTGCTTGCGCTGTGGCAGGCAGCCCGACTGGAGTGCGAACACAATGGACTGTGGGCCGATTTTCATGCCCGAGTCACCTCACCGATTCAGAGCTGGACCGAACTGGTCGCCAGCGGGAAGACCGTTGTGGTGGTGAGTTCGGCGGGCGTCATCTCCACCGTGGTCAGCGAGCTGTTGGGTGAAGAGCTGGCCTGGCAGCGTGATCTGAACGTTCGCCTATATAATGCGTCGCTGACCCAGCTCCGGCTGGATGAGCAGGGCCGCTGGCAGGCCGAGCGCGTGAACTGCGTCGATCATCTCGATGCGGATGACGTCACGCTGGCATGATGCGGCGCCAGTGACTGACTGAACAAGACGAATTGAACAAGACGAATTGAACAAGGATTGCCTGACGCCATGACCGACTCACCTGTCACTATCATCACCGGATCCAGCCGAGGAATCGGCCGCAGCACTGCCGAGCTGCTGGCCAGTCGCGGTCATGCAGTCGTCGTTTCCAGTCGTAATCAAGGCAGCTGCGAAACCGTCGCTTCGGGCATTCGCGAAGCGGGCGGAGAGGCAATGGCCGTTGCCTGTCACATCGGTCGCGAAGAAGATCTGGCCGCCCTGGTCGAGAAAACCGTGGCCCACTTCGGGCGACTGGATAACGTGATCATGAATGCCGCCAGTAACCCGGTCTACGGCCCGTCGTCAAACGTCGACCTCGAGGCCTTTGACTTGATCATGCGTAACAACGTGTTCAGCGCGATGCGCCTGGCCCACCTGGCCCGTCCCCACCTGGAAAAGACCGAGCACCCTGCCATCGCCCTGGTGTCATCGATCGCCGGCAAATTCGGCAATCAGATGATCGGCGTCTACGGCATGTCGAAGGCAGCCGAGGAGCAGCTGGTGCGCAACCTCGCCCTGGAATTGGGCCCTGCGGGCATCCGCGTCAACGCCGTCGCACCGGGTCTGGTCAAGACCGACTTCGCCCAGGCGCTTCTGGACGATGAGCGGATGGTGCGCTATTTTGAATCAACCACGCCACTGCGCCGCCTGGCCGAGCCGGGTGATATTGCAGGGGCGTTGGCCTTTCTGGTCGGGCCGGATTCGACCTGGCTGTCGGGCCAGGTGCTGACGGCCGACGGCGGCCTGTCGGTGACCGGCGGCTTCTGATTGTGAACGGATGCGGAATTGCCATGCGACTTGCATTGACCACAGCATTGTTGAGCATCGGACTGCTGTTCGGCGCCGTGACCGTGCAGGCGCAGATCTACACCTATGTGGACGAAAACGGCATCACCGTGTTCACCGATCGCAAGCCGATGAACAACCGCTATCGGGTCCGCAACCTGGGTTGCTACGGCACCTGTAGAACCGGTGTGGACTGGGATCGCACGCCGCTCAAGCTCTCGCCCTTCGCCGAAGAAGTGCAGGCCGCCAGCGAAATCTTCGACGTCGACGAGGCGCTGATTCGCGCCATCATGCACGCCGAGTCCTGGTTCGAGCCCGAGGCCGTGTCCCGCGCGGGCGCGCAGGGTCTGATGCAGCTGATGCCGGCGACCCAGCAGCGCTTCGGTGTGCGCGATGCCTTTGACCCGCTGCAGAACATCACGGCGGGCGTGGAATACCTAGCCTGGCTTATGGATGAGTTTGACCAGGACATGAGCCGGGTGATTGCCGCCTACAACGCTGGAGAGGGCGCCGTGCGACGTCACGGTGGCGTGCCGCCATTTGACGAGACGCGCGAATACCTGCGCCGGGTCAATATCCTTTATCAGCGCTATCGCCGCTCGATCTGAACTGACGGCCTTTGGCCCCTTTTCCTCAAGGTTTCAATCGCAGCCGGTGAGGCTGATCCTGGCCCTTGTTTAGGGTTCGAAGCGATCTTCGAACACTGCATCTGCCAGGACGCCGGTCGCTCGAAGGTCGATGGTCAGCGGGCTCTGGGCCGAGTCATAGGGAATGGTCAGCACGGCGTTGAAGTCTCCGATGGTCGCGACCTCTGCCCCGATGGCAAAAGTGCATTGATCATTGATGCCGGTGAGCGTGCCCAGCGGTTGGCGACTGCACAGGTCATTTGATAAAAAAAAAGTCGAAGCGCCTGCTCCCCCGATGGCCAGCGAGCCCAGCAATACGCTACGTTCCGACGTGTTGGTGATGGTGACCGTGACTGATGGGGAGGGGGTGTCGAGCAGCAGGGCGCCAAAATCAATCGCACTCTGATCTGCGGTCAAAAAGACCGCGCGTCGCCCGAAAACCACGTAGCTGCGTCCCAGCAAGAACTGAACGTTGGAGGCCGCGGGCGCTCCGATCATCAGGTCATCGATGCCGTCTCCGTTGATGTCGGCGGCACCACCGACGGCTGTACCGGACTGTTCCCCATCGCGGCCGTCGAAGCGCAGGCCGTTCAGGCCGTCGAGCTCGAGCAGACTCAGCACCGCGGGGAACGGGGGATCCGTGTCACTGTCGCGACCGAAGACCAAGAAACTACTGCCTGAGAGCTGACCGTTCTGCAGGTTGCCGAATGCACCGATGATCAGGTCATCGTTGCCGTCGTCGTCAAAATCGCCCGCCTCACTGACCGCATGACCATTGAAACCCGTGTTCAAGTTATCGTTGAGCATGAAGCCTACTGTTCCGTTCAGCCCATTCAAGGCTAATGCTGACGGGAAGGGTCCTTCAGACTGGGTATCTCGGCCAAAGACGACATAGCTGGTTCCTGTATTGGAGATGCTCCGCGATCCGATCGCGATGTCCTCAAGGCCGTCACCGTTCAGATCGCCGGCGCCGCTGACCGAAACATCGTTCCATCCAGCGGTAGCGTTGAGACGAAATCCACTGAGGCCGTCCAGGCTGGCCAGCGCCAGAGATGCAGGGAAATCGCCTGCGGAGAGCGTGTCTCGGCCGAACACGACATAGCAGCGTCCACCGCCATTGAAGGGCGATCCAATGATCAGGTCGTCCACGCCATCGCCATTGACATCGCCCGTGCCGCTGACGGCTCCGCCGGAGCCTTCGCCGATCGTTCCACCGTCGAGCCGGAAACCAATGCTGCCGTCCAGGCTGGATAGGGCCAGGGCGGCCGGGAAATCACCCGCCTGGCTCGTCTGACGACCAAATACGACATAACTGCTGCCCGAACTACTGCCGTTGGGATCTGCGGCAAAGGCGCCGATAATGACGTCGTCAATGCCATCGCCATTGATGTCGCCTGCAGCGCCCACCGCGCGACCGGCCCGATCTTCCGAATTGACGCCATCGAGGCGAAGGCCGTTAGTGCCGTCCAGGCTGCCCAGGGACAGGGTCGCTGGGAAGTCGCCGACGCTGGCCGTGTCACGACCGAAGACAACGAAAGCGCTGCCTGACGCAAAACCGTTGGGGTCAGCGTCCGCCGTACCAATGATGACGTCGTCGAGTCCATCACCATTGAAATCGCCCGCACGACTCACGGTCCAGCCCGCAAGATCGTCAGCGACTGCGCCGTCCAGACGGAAGCCGTTGCTGCCGTCCAGACTCGCAAGGGAGAGGCTCGGGTTGAAGGGGCCATCGACGGCGGTGTCGCGGCCAAAGACCACGTAGCTGCTTCCAGAATTCAGCGAACCAGCGTAGGGCGCGCCGATGATCAGGTCACCGATTCCATCGCCATTGAGATCGCCGATGGCGCTGATCGAATATCCGCTGCGTTCGCTGAGCGACAGGCCTTCCATGCGAAACCCGGTCACGCCGTCCAGGCCGCTGAGCCTGAATACGCCGGGATCGAACTGGGCGAGAGCAGGTGCGTTGAGGGTGCTTCCCAGCAGCAGCGACGAGATTGCCAGCCCGAGCCTGGAACGACCCTTGCCGTCACGTGAAATCGCGTCACGCTGATTTCGAGCGCGGGAATCAAGCCGCATGGTCAATGTCCTCAGGGTTCCGGATATCGGACAGTCTACCGCCTAGTTTGTGGGGACAGCAGGGGAGTTTTCCCTGGCTTTGGCTTACCGAACAACCGTGACCGTACAGTGGGCGAAATCGACGACGCGCTTGGCCACGGAGCCCATAAGCAGTTGCTCGAACAGGCCTTTGCGTCGGTGTCCGAGCACGATGTGCTCGCAGCGAATTCTTCCGGCCAGTCCCAGCAGCTCTTCAGCCGGTTGACCGGCGAGCAGGTGGGTTTCGGGCGTCAGGTCCTGGTCCTTGCAGGCGGAGACGGCGTCGTCCAGCCAGACCTGGCAGCGGTGACGCGCCTTCTCCAGCAGCTGTTTTCGCTCGTCGACATCGGCCATTTCGATGTCCGGGCCAGAAGCGACAGCAGCCAGGTGCAGCTGGCCATCGGGCCCGCAGATTGAAATCGCGTGCGCCAGTGCTTTCTGAGAGGACGGTGAGCCGTCGAGGCCCACGAGAAATACGGAACTCATGGTGTCTACCCTGTCATCGTTTCGATACAGGCTAACAGCGCAAGCACCGGGTCGATTTGACCGGTGTCAATCGGATGGGAGATGTTTAGGGGTTGGCGTCAGGTCCGGAGTCCGAACCTGAGCCAGAATGAAGCAGCAATCAGGCGTCCATGCCCCGGATGTGCTGGTTCAGGCGAGATTTGTGTCGGGCAGCCTTGTTGGCGTGCATAATGCCCTTCGACACTGAGCGGTCGATAGCCGGAACTGCTGCCTTGTAAGCTTCTTCGGCGACGGACTTGTCGCCCGACTCGATGGCGCGCACAACGGCCTTGATCTTGGTGCGAACATGGGATCGCAGCGATGCATTGCGCTGACGATGCCGTTCGGCCTGGCGGGCCCGCTTGCGGGCAGATACGCTATTGGCCACGTGTTACTCCTGAAATCTGGTGTGGAAAAAACGAGCCGTACATTGTCCTCTGAATTTCAAGCCCAGTCAAGCAGCCTGAATGGCGGCTGTGGCCCTTGCGGCGGCACCTGAACATGAATTTGCTGCGCTCGGTTTTCAGTTTCGGCACGATGACGCTGATCTCTCGTTTTCTTGGCCTGGCCCGGGATATCGTGATCGCCCGCTGGTTCGGCGCCAGCGCGGCTACGGACGCCTTCGTGGCGGCTTTCAAGATTCCGAATTTCCTCCGCCGCCTGTTCGCCGAAGGCTCCTTTTCTCTGGCTTTCGTGCCGGTGCTCTCGGAGTACAAGGCTAAGGGTGACCATGACGCCCTGCGGTCACTGATCGACGCAACGACGGGCGTCTTGCTGGCCGTCTTGCTGGTGATTACCGCCATCGGCATCCTCACCGCGCCCTGGATCATGAGTCTGTTTGCGCCAGGATTCCGTGATGATCCCGCCCAGTTTGCGCTTGCATCGGACATGCTGCGGATCACCTTCCCCTATCTGATGTTCATCGCGCTGACGGCACTGGCCGGCGGCATTCTCAATACGCTGGGGCGATTTGCGCTGCCCGCACTGACGCCCGCACTGCTGAACGTGTCGCTGATCGTGTCGGCCGTGGCGTTCAGCAGTGGTTTCGACGAGCCGATCAAGGCGCTGGCCTGGGGCGTGCTGGCGGCCGGCATCCTGCAGTTCACCTTTCTGCTCCCGTCTCTGGCCCGCCACGGGGTGCTGCCGCGCCCGCGACCGAGCCTGGCTCATCCAGGCGTCCGCAAGATTCTCAAGCTGATGGTGCCGACCTTGTTCGGTTCATCGGTCGCCCAGATCAGTCTGCTGCTGGATGTGCTGATTGCCTCGCTGCTCTTCACCGGCTCGATCACCTGGTTGTATTACGCCGATCGCATGATGGAGTTTCCGCTCGGTCTGTTCGGCGTGGCGCTTTCCACGGTGATCCTGCCGACCTTGTCGAGCCTGCATGCTGGCCGTGACAGTGCTCAGTTCCGACGCACGCTGGACTGGGCGCTATTGTTGGGTGTGGTGGTGGGTCTGCCGGCCGCTGTCGGCCTGGCGGTGATGGCCGAGCCGGTGATCATCGGGCTGTTCCAATACGGCGCCTTCGATGGTGACAGCGCGAGCATGGCGGCCATTGCGCTGATGGCTTACTGCCTTGGTCTGCCGGCTTTCATGGGCGTCAAGATTCTTTCGCCCGGCTACTTTTCGCGCCAGAACACGGCCACGCCCGTCAAGATTGCGGTCCTGGCGCTGGGCGTCAATATGGTGCTGAACGTGGTCTTTGTGCTGGCGCTGGCCTACTGGGCGACGGGTGGCGATTTCTCGAACGGCCTGTTCGCAACACTGTCCGCCCACCCCGGATTGCACGTTGGTCTGGCCCTGGCCTCGGCCGGTTCCGCCTGGCTGAATGCGAGTCTTCTTTGGAAGGGGCTGAAGGTCGATGGGCTGGCGCCGACGGTGCCGTTGGTGCAGGTCGGCCGCGTTGTGATGGGCTGCGCTGCAATGGCGCTGACGGTCTGGTTTGTCATGCCAGATCCGGAATCGTTGCTGGCGATGACACTGATGCCGCGGCTGGCCTGGCTCGTGGGCGGCGTGGTCGTTGGTGCCGCCGTTTATGCGGCGATTCTGCTGGTGATGGGGGCGCGTCCCTCGAGTCTGGCGCGCCCGGCAGAAGAAGCCGGCTCGGATCGCTAGCGAGACGGTAGCACTAGTCGTTGTTCCGGACTGCCGATGCGGTCCAGCCAGGCGCCAAAGACCTGATCGGCCAGCGCTTCACTCTCTGCCAGATGCTCGCGGGTGTCTGCGGCAATGTCTTCCGGTGTGTGGGCGAGTCCCGACTCGGCCAGGTCTTCGCGGTAGAAGGGCAGGGTCAGCCAGCGCTGGATCAGGCGCGCGTCCATCTCCAGGTGGAACTGAAATCCCCAGGCCTGATCGCCGGATCGGAAAGCCTGGCAGCCGTTACTGCGACTCTCGGCGATGCTGACCGCGTCGCGCGGGCAGTCGAAGCCATAGTGATGCCATTGGAAGATCGTCTGCTGCCGATCGAGCGGCGCCAGTACCGGGTCATCGACCGTGTGCGAGGTGGGGTCTACGGGGTACCAGCCAATCTCGGCCTGATCACAGGGCCCGACGCGTGCGCCCATGACGTGGGCCAGCAGTTGGCCGCCCAGGCAGATGCCGAGCATGGGCACTTCGTCGTGCAGGGCCCTCTCGATCAGTCGGCATTCGGTGATCAGATGCGGATAGCGGCGCGTATCACCGACCATCATGGGGCCACCCAGCACAATCAGCGCCTGGTAGCGCGTCAGGTCCGGTGTGGCGTCAGGCTCGCGGGCGAAGTTGACGTAGCGGATTCGATGACCGCGCTCGCGCAGCATCGGGTCCAGACGTCCCAGCGGTTCCGCAGCCACATGCTGCAAGACAAGTACTTTCGCCATGGTTGCCAGCGTCAACGATCGGATCGAGCCAACTCGAAGCCTAGCGCAAGGCACGACGCAGATGAAGGCCTCGCTGCTGTCAAGTCGTGATTTGCTTATAACGACTGCAGCAGTTCGGTCCACTCGGGCTGGACCGTAGGGCTCAGGTAGTCCGAAACATCGGGTGCAGCGATCTCCGGCGCGTCCAGCGTCTCGTGCAGGCGCCGAAGCAGGTCACCGGGGGCTTCCGGCGAATAAAGACAGCTCGATGGATACTGCTCTCGATAGCACAGGGCATCGGGCACCACGGGCCGGGCGCCCGCGCTGACCGCCTCGAGGAGGCTGAGTCCCTGGAATTCGTGGATGGCCGTGCTGACGACGATGCTGGCGCGTCCCAGCCAGTGCTCATAGTCGGTGCGGGCGATGAAGCCGTTGATCCGGACGCGTTCGCCGAAATGATCAACGAGCGCCTGCAGGCTCGGCGGTGTCTTCTGTATGCGTGGCCCAAGCAGGGCGAGTTCGAAGCTTCGACTGCTACGATCCAGTTCGATCATGGCGTCCTTGAATTGATCGGGCTGCTTGTCGTGCTCCCAGCGGTGGTTCCAGAGAATCAGGTCCGGCGTCGATCTCGTGCCCGGCTCGATCGCCTCAACGGCCACGGGCAGGACCTCACTGCGAGTCGCCAGCTCGTCAGCCAGCCGCGGCGGAATGCCGTCCGGCAGCCGTTTGGCCAGCGCCCGCAGTCCGTCGAGAAAGCTGTTGCGGTTGTAGTGCGAGTTGAACAGCACGCGATCGGCCGCTAGCGCGCCATAGAGCTGCACCATGACCGGCTCGATGCTTTGTACTTGACCGGGGATGATGGGATAGGCCAATTGGTTTTCGTGGAAGTAGTAGAGGCAAGGGACATTGGCCAGGCGCGGGTGCAGGCCCTTGATTGTGGCCAGATCGACCATGGAGCTGGCCAGGATGAGGTCGGGACGTTGCTGTGCCAGTGCCTTCGAAAACTCCTTCATCCAGCTCAACGGGTTGGACCGGATTCGCCAGGCGAATTGGCGACCGGGGAGCTCGAAGACGCGCCATGCGAATTCAATCTGGTGGCGGACCAGGCCGTCAGCCCAGCTCGCGTGCGAATCGCTGCGGTAAGCCGACAGCAACCAGATCGTCTTCATGAATCAGAACGACACAGACGGTCGAGCACCGCTGCGGGCGACTCGAGCAGGTCGCGGCCGCTGCAGGCGCGAGCCGTGGGCAACTGACGGGCGATTTCATCGTAGCTGTGCAGCAGCCGGTCCCGTTCGGCCGGATAATCACGCGTCAGCAGGATGGGCATCGCGCTCCCGACCAGCGACGCGATCAGCTGGGATTGGAGACAGGTCTCGATGACACTGCGCTGCGGGCGGGGTTCCGGCGCTGCGCTCAGGACGACAACGCGGTTGATCGGCGTCCAGGCGGGGAATCGAGGGTCATCCTTAGCGATGACATGGACGGGCCGGCGATCCTGGGTCAGATGCGTATCCAGCGGTGATTGGGAGCGAATCGGCTGAATGAATCGACGCCAGACCGGGCCTTCGCGGAACATCAGAAACTCCCGCAGGCGTTCGGCTCGAAGGCCACCCTGATGGCCGCCGACCAGCAGCCAATCATCTGAAATGACTTGTCCGCCCTCAGCCAGTGCCGCCATGACGAGGGAGGACTTACCGGCACCCTGGGGCCCCAGCAGCAGTAGCCCGGAATCTCGCCACCGCAGGGCGGCTGCATGGAGCGGAAACAGTCCGAGCCTGGCCCACTGCTGGGCGAAGAGCAGGTTGAGCGGTTGCGGTAGCAGCTGGTCGTCCTTGGTCACCTTCGGATCGATCCTTGCCTGGCCAGGATGATCCGATTGCAAGGCGACGGAGCCGCCGGAGACGGGCTCGAAGTTGCCAAGGTCAGGAAGCTCATGGAGATCACCCTGCAGCCCCATTATGATGGGCTGGCGGGCCGCGATGACCGGCCAGTCTGGACGGGACCGCGCGGCGCCGAGGCAGGCTTCGAGCTCATCGCCCCCCAGTCCCTGAATCAGCAGCGATTGCTTGAAGGCGACAGACTCGAGTCGGCAGCTCAGGGGATCGGCTTCTCGATGGCTCAGCACGGTACGCAGACCAGGCGGGTGAATCGTCATGATACCCACGGAACAGGCGATGGAGGCTTGTCGCCTGCGGGTCAGACATCGATAATTTCAGGCTGATGGCCCTGAACAGGCACAAGGAAGATTGCCCATGTCACTCCAGCAGCTGACCCAAGACCTGGCCCGCGGACGACTCCGACTGACGACGATGGACGATGGTAGTGCCGTGCTGCTGGATGCGGAAGGCGAGGCCCTGTTCAGCCTGAACAAGACAGCGCGTTTCGTGGTTGAGCAAGTGCGAGACGGCGCCGAAACGCTCGACGAGCTGGCCAAGCGTCTGGCCGAGGCCTTCGAGGTCGATCTTGTTCAGGCGCGTGAAGATGCCCAGTCTTTCATTGATGAACTGACGGCCACGCTCTAGGCGCGCCGCCTCGTCGATCAGAGAACCTGATCGATAGTCAGCGCGGCGCCCGGTGTTTCGAGTATCGACAGCGGGCCGATTTCGCCTTGAAGATCGCCAGCCTGTGGTTCCGGCCGACCACTCATGGACACGCGGGCCGTGATTCGAACTTCTGGAAACGCCGAGAGCGTCAATCCTTCCATCATGGAATCCGCGTCCGACAGGTCGGCCTGATAGGGCAGATCACTGACCGTGAATCGACGAACAGCGAGCGGTGCTGGCGGTCCGTTGGCCGCGCGCGCGATCAGGAACACGGTCTCGGATCCGGTCAGCGTGTCGGCCAGCGCGTCGCTGATTCGCACTTCAACGGGGAACACGGGTCCGGCGGCTGCGGGTTCAGTGCTCTGAGCGACCGGGGGATGATTGGGCGGCAGGGCGGGTGAAGCCAGCGGGCCGCGGCCCATGGCCTGACTGGCCCGATCGATCTGTTCTCGGATCGAGTTGCGCACGGAACCCTCCGGCAGCAGCGCGTCCAAGGCCTGCCAGCGAGCGATCGCCTGGGCATAGTTGCCGGCCTGATAGGCATGGATGCCCAGCAGCCACAGGGCTTTCTGATTCTGCGGATCGGTGATGGCCGCGTCCTGCAGCAGATTCACCGCCTCGTCGGGCAGGGTGCTGGTGCCCGAAGCGAACAACAGGGTCTCTGCAAGCTCCACCTGGATAAACGGGTTGCCGTTATCAATGTAGAGGGCGCGCCGGAAGGCGTGTTCAGCGGAAGAAAACTGCTGCAGGTCCTTGTAACTCATGCCCAGCTGGGCCCACAGCTCGGGCTGCTCTGGGTTGCGCTCCAGCGACTGAGCGATCTCGGTCAGCGCATCGCGGATGATATGAACCTGCGAGGTGTCGCGGCTCAGGCCTTCGGGCTCGCCGACGGTGCGATACAGCACCACGGTGGCGGCAGGGATGGCGATCAGGAGGCCGATCAGCAGGCCAAGGCTGTTCGAGCCGCCCGGTGCATCCTTGATGGCGGCATTCAGGCGTTCGCGGCGGGCGGCCAGGTCTTCCGGCGCCAATTCGTCGGCCAGCTCATCCAGAGCGCTCAAGCGACGCTTCAGGCGGCGCTGCTCGGGATCACCGACGAACAGGGGCAGCAGGGCAAAGACCAGGCCGACGAGCACGGCGAGTGCTGCCAGGACAACAAACATCGGGGAACTCACAGCGCCTTGCGCCTCCGCTTGATGGTGTAGAGGCTGATGCCGATTCCGATCAGCAGCATGATGAAGGGCCCGGCCCAGAGCAGAATCGTGTGGCTGGCAATACGCGGCCGGTACAGGACGAACTCGCCGTAGCGGTCGACCATGAACTGGCGGATCTCCATGTCGGCTCTGCCGTCACGGATCATTTCGAACAGCTCGCGGCGTAAATCCTGTGCTAGCGGTGCGTCCGAATCGGCCAGGGACTGGTTCTGACAGACGGTGCAGCGCAGCTCGCGCGACAGGGCCTGGAAGCGGGCTTCCTCGACCGGGCTGGCGAATTCATAGGTTTCGATGGCCGAGGCCCAGTTCAGGCTGCTGGCGAGCAGTGCGAGCACGAACAGCATCAGCCGTAATGCAGAACTTGGGGAATTCATCGGAGCACTCATTATCAGGCTTCCGCTTCCGAGCGAAGGGCCATGATGCGGCGCATCAGGTCGTTGTAGATGGTCTGGTCGATCGGGCCGATATGCTTGTGGCGAACGATGCCTTCGTGGTCGATCAGGAAAGTCTCCGGCGCACCGTAGACGCCAAGGTCGATCGCGCTGCGGCCCTCGAAGTCGACGACGTGCGTGGTCCAGGCATCACCGTAGCGTTCCAGCCATTCCAGCGCATCAACACGCTCGTCCTTCCAGTTGAAGCCGACCAGGGGGACGCCAGCTTCGCGGCCCAGCTGTTCGACAAAAGGGTGCTCGACGCGACAGGCCCAGCACCAGCTGCCCCAGATATTCAGAATCCATGGCTGCCCGATGAACTGGCTGCTGCTGCGGATGACTTCGGGCTCATACAGGCCGGGCAGTTCGAAGGCTGGAACCGGCTTGTCGATCAGCGGCGATGCGACGACCTTGCGTTCTTCCGCCGTGCCCAGTCCGACCACCAGCATGATCACCAGGGCCAGAAAGACCCCGAATGGGATCAGCATGCGAATCATGCGGGTACTTCCTCACCCGTGCCCGGAACAGGCGGCTGAGCCGGCTTGCTGGCTTCGGCGCGCCGCTCTCGCCAGTAGCGTCGATCAGAGGCCGACACCACGCCACCCAGGGCCAGCAACAGGGCACCGCCCCAGATCCAGCGCACGAAGGGCTTGATGTGGATGCGGATGCTCCAGGCGTTGGTGGCATCGTCCAGGCGCGAGCCCATGGCGATGTAGAGATCGCGCGTGAAGCCCGGGCGCAGGGCGACCTGGGTCATGATTTGGCCACCGCGATGGTAGCGACGCTTCTGCGGATTCATGTCGTAGAGCTCGCGGTCGCCGCGGAAGACCGTAAAACGGGCCTCGTCGGCGATCCAGTTCGATCCCTTGACCGAGGCAATTTCGTTGAGCTGGAATCGATAGCCTTCGATCTCGACGGTCTGGCCCGGCTCGACGCGGACGTCGCGCTGCAGCGTGCTGGAGCTGACCATGGCCACGCCGATCACGAACACGCCGATGCCGGCGTGCGCCATGATCATGCCGATCTGATGGCGCGGCAGGCCGCGGCGGCGTCCGCGCAGGGCCGTACGCACATAGCTGGCGGTACCAAAGATCAGCCAGAGCCCGCCGATCCATCCCGTGATCGCCCGCAGGCTCCAGGCGTCGATCATAAAGCCGGAGATCACCACGCCCAGCACGATGGAGGCAATGAAGCTGGCGACCAAGGGTTTGACGATGCGGCCCATGTCGTCCTTCTTCCAGCGGCTCATGGGGCCGAGGGGAATCAGCATCACGATCGGCGTCATCAGCAGGATGAACATAGCGCTGAAGTAGGGCGGTCCGACGGACACCTGAGCCCAGCCCATGAAGTCGGAAACCAGCGGGTAGAGCGTGCCCAGCAGCACCATGCCGGCCGAGACGGCGAAGAACAGATTATTCAGCATCAGCGCCGTTTCGCGCGAGATGAAGTCGAAGCCTTCACCGGCCATGATGCGGGGAGCGCGCAGGGCATAGAGCAGCAGAGCACCGCCCGTGACCACGGTCATGAATGCCAGGATGAACAGGCCGCGCTCCGGATCATTGGCGAAGGCATGGACCGAGGTCAGGACGCCGGAACGGACCAGGAAGGTGCCGAGCAGGGACATGGAAAAGGCCGCGATGGCGAGCAACACGGTCCAGGCGGGGAAGGCACCTCGTTTTTCGGTGACGGCCTGCGAATGGATCAGGGCCGTGCCGATCAACCAAGGTATGAAGGAGGCGTTCTCCACCGGATCCCAGAACCACCAGCCGCCCCAGCCCAGCTCGTAGTAGGCCCACCAGGAGCCCAAGGTGATGCCGGCGGTCAGAAAGGCCCAGGCGATCAGCGTCCAGGGGCGCGACCAGCGCACCCAGTCGCGCTCCACCTTGCCGCCGAGCAGGCCGGCAATGGCAAAACCGAAAGCGACGGCGAAACCGACGTAACCCATGTACAGCAAGGGCGGGTGGAAGATCATGCCCGGGTCCTGCAGCAACGGATTCAGATCCTGCCCGTCCGGCGGACCCGGAAGAATTCGATCAAAGGGGTTGGAGGTCAGCAGGGTGAACAGCAGGAAACCGATCGACACCATCCCCATGACCGACAGGACACGGGTGCGATAGACCTTGGGCAGGGCGCGCGAGAACATCAGCACGGCCATCATCCAGCCGGCCAGCATGAGGATCCACAGCAGCAGCGAGCCTTCATGGCCGCCCCAGACGGCCGAAAGGCGATATGCGAGCGGCAGGAGCAGGTTGGAATTCATGGCCACGTAGGTGACCGTGAAGTCGTGATTGATGAAGGCGACGGTCAGGACCAGATAGGCCATCAGCGCAAACACGAAATGGCCGATCACCAGCGAGGGTGCCATCGCCATCAGTCGTTCATCGTTCTTCCAGGCGCCAATCATCGGGACCGTGGCCAGCAGAATGGCCAAGATCAGGGCGAGAATCAGGGAGATCTGTCCAAGCTCTGGGATCATTACATCGATGCCTCAATCGGGTGCCCGGCCTCTTCGAGTGCGCGCATCACTTCCGGCGGCATGTAGGTTTCATCATGGCGGGCCAGAATTTCGTCGGCCTGGAAAACGCCCTGCGCATCAAAGCGGCCGTGGGCGATCACGCCCTGACCTTCGCGAAACAGGTCCGGGAGGATGCCCGTGTAGGCCACCTGAACATCGTGGTTGCCGTCGGTCACGGCGAACTGCACGTCCAGGCTGTCGCTGGCCTGCTGCACGCTTTCAGCGGCGACCAGGCCGCCCAGCCGCAGGCGGCGATCCTGCGGATAGCTTTCGGCGGCCACATCCGTCGGGCTGACGAAGAACAGGATCGTGTCGTTCATCGTGGTCACGGCGATCGCGGTGGCCGTGCTCACACCCACGACAATCAACATCACGATCGCCAGTCTTTTCCTGCGGGTCGGTGTCATTCACGGCCTCCGTCGTAGTTGCCGGTCTTGAGTGCCTGCTCTTCGCGCAGCTCCGCCATGATGCGGCGCTTGCGCAGGAAGGGTACGGCGGCGTGCCAGATGATGACGACGCTGAAGATCGCGTAGCTGGACCAGACATAGGCCGCATATTCGAATACAGGGATCATGATTGCTGCTCTCCGATCAGGTCTGCAACCCAGCGCTTGCGCCGATCCTGGTCGAGCAAGTCGAGGCTGGCGCGCTGGGCCACCACGGCAATGAACATCAGCTTGACCGCCACGGCCATCCAGATCAGCGGCGGCAGCATGGACGGATCCATGGTCGATTCACCAAAGAAATTGATGGTGGAGCCCTGGTGCAGGGTGGTCCACCACTCCACCGAGAACTGGATGATCGGGATGTTCACAACGCCAATGAGCACAAGGATACAGGCAATGCGTGCGCCTTTCCGTCGATCCTCGAAGGCCGCATACAGGCCCATAATGCCCAGGTAGATGAACAGCAGCACCAGCATCGATGTCAGGCGCGCATCCCAGACCCACCAGGTACCCCACATGGGCTTGCCCCAGATCGAACCGGTGGCCAGACAGATCAGGGTGAAGGCCGCACCGATCGGGGCGCAGGCCATGGCCAGAATTTCCGTGGATCGAATGCGCCAGATCAGTGCGATCGCCGCCAGCACGGCCATGATGGCGTAGCCAGCCAGCGCCTGCCAGGCCGACGGCACATGGATGAAGAGAATGCGGTAACTGTCGCTCTGCTGGTAGTCGGGCGGTACAACGTACA
>JBCDLQ010000005.1:0-18104 GCA_039414335.1 Pseudomonadota bacterium
CGTCACCTATCGCAGTCGCAGCGAGTTTGATAAGGCCCGCGACCTGCTGACTCAGGCCGTAGCGCTCAATCGGGACCATGGTGCGCCAGCCGATCGGCTGGCGACCGCATTGTCGGAGCTTGCCTGGGTGGAAACCTACGTCGAAAACTATGACCTGGCCAAGCAATACCTGACGCAGGGCCTGGCACAGATCAGCTCACTGGGTAGCGCCTACGCCGAGCAACGAGGGCTGATGCTGCAGCGCCTGGCCATCGTCGAGATGAACCGGCAGGACCTGGTTGCCGCCGACGAACGATTGGCCGAGGCGCTGAGCGAATTCGAAGTCCAGCAGCCTGTCAGCCAGCAGCACCTCTCAAGCACCCTGTCTCTGCGCGGCAGCGTGGCCTATGGGCGCAACGATCTGGACACGGCCCTGGCCGCTTATGAAGCCGCCTTACCGGCCAAGAAGGAGATCTTTGGCGAAGCACATCATTCGGTTGCGCTCTCGATTTCGAACATCGCGACCGTGCGATTCCAACGAGGGGAGCATGCGGAGGCCGCTGCTCGCTACCGGGAGGCCATTTCAATCAATGAAGCGTTTTTCGGGACCGGAGAACACGTGCAGCTGGGCAACAACTGGCGAGGTCTGGCGAAGGCGCTGCAGGGATTGGGAGCATTTGAGCAGTCCATCGAGGCCTTTCTGAGAGCACTCGACATCTGGAAGGCAACGCTCGGCGAGAGCCACAGTGAAACGCTGCGCGTACGCGCCGAGCTGGCTGAATTCTTGTGGCTGCTGGGCCGATTTGACGACGCTGTTGCCGCACAAGCTAGCGCACCAGTAGAACTGCTGGAGTCCCGTGATCAGGAACTCGCTTGCCTGGCTCGTGTCCTGACCGCCGTCAGAGCCTGGCATCTCGATGCTGCGCTCTCATCTGCCGATCCCGACTGCATCAGCATCCTGCCAGTTGAGAAGCAGTGGCGGGCCCGCGCACTGCTTGCGATCGCCACGCCTTCGATGCGACAACGATGGTCTATTCCCTTCTCGGTTGATGCCGTCGGGCGCTCTCCCTTATTCAATGCGGCGATCGAGACCCTCGAGTCCCTTTCCGTCGACTAGACCTGAACCGCGCAAGCTCGATCGGCTGCTGACTGATATGCTCTGCCCGGTTGTTCAACGGCTACGGACGCTCGGTCATCATGAATATTCTGGTCATCAACTGCGGCTCGTCGAGCGTGAAGTACGCGCTGTTTGATTCGGACGAACGCTGCATCGACAGCGGCAAACGAGAACGCCTGGGATCTTCCGCTGCGGGATACAAGCAAACTCACCAACATGCCGTCCTGGACGTACTGGATGCGCTGAGGGAGCATAGGATCGACGCGGTCGGTCATCGAGTGGTGCACGGTGGTGAAGCCTGTCAGGAATCTTGCCGGGTCACGGGTTCAGTGATCAAAGCGATCGAGCAACAGATTCCGAATGCGCCGCTCCACAATCCTTATAGCTTGATGGCCATTAGAGCCGCCCAGGAAGCAATGCCTTCCGTCCCGCACGTCGCGGTTTTCGATACGGCGTTTCACGCCACCCTACCCCGGCGCTCAAGGGCCTATGCGATCGATCAAACCGTCGCTCAACAGCATGGGATCCGCCGCTTCGGATTTCATGGCATATCGCATCAATTTGTCGCCCGCGCGGCCAGTGAGTTTCTCCATCGACCGCTCAACGCGTTGCGTCTCATCACCCTCCATCTCGGCAACGGAGCCAGTGCCTGCGCTGTGGAATTCGGTCGTTCCGTGGAGACCAGCATGGGCCATACGCCGCTGGAAGGATTGGTGATGGGCAGCCGTTCGGGCGACATCGACGCCGGCGTGTTGCTCGGGTTGCTGCGCAGTGGCGATTATGACGTCGCTGAGTTGGACCAATTGCTGAGTCAGCATAGTGGCTTGGCTGGCCTGTCCGGTGTCAGCAATGACTTGCGTGAAATCGAACAGGCCGCCGCAGACGGCAACGATCGCGCGCGGCTAGCGATCAACGTTTTCGCGCACCGCGTCCGCAAGTATATCGGTGCTTATGCGGCGGCCATGGGCGGCGTGGACGCGATCGCTTTTGCCGGTGGCATTGGAGAAAACAGTCCCACCATGCGGGCCCGAATCCTGCAGCGCCTGGCGTTTCTCGGCCTGTCTTTGGATATGGACCGCAACCATGACGTCGATCTATCACACAACCACACGATTGCCCGAATCACCGAGGACCATTCGCGCGTTCAAGTGCTGGTGGTGAAGACCAATGAAGCCCTGATGATCGCGCGCGACACCCGACGTCTCGCCAACAACCGCCCAGAACCATCAGGCCGTTCGATCCCGATCGCCGTCAGCGGCCGCCATTGCCACCTCACGGAGGCGACCTTCAAGACTCTGTTCGGGAAAGACGCCTCGCCCACGCCAGATCGACCGCTGTCGCAGCCTGGTCAGTACGCCTGCAAGGAGCGCGTTAATCTCATCGGCCCGCGCGACCGTATCGAGGGCGTGCGCCTGCTGGGCCCCCTGCGTTCAGTCGATCAGATCGAGATTTCACGCACCGATGAATTCAAGCTCGGCGTAGATGCGCCGGTCAGGGACTCTGGCCATGTTGAAGGCTCCGCACCCATCACCTTGGAGGGCCCGGCGGGCGCAGTTCATCTCCAGGAGGGACTGATCTGCGCAAGGCGTCATATCCATATGCACAGCGACGATGCGAAGGCGTTTGCTGTGAGTGACCAGGACGAAGTCTCCGTCGCCGTGGTGGGCGGGCCCCGAGACCTCATTTTTGGTGACGTGCTCATCCGAGTCAAAGACAGCTATGCGCTGGAAATGCACATCGACACGGACGAAGCGAACGCCGCCGAGCTCGGTCGTAATGCCAACGGCACGCTGCATTACTTTGACGTTGACGACGCCGCTCAATGGGTGCAGCGGCGCCTGGGCACTGCACAAGGCAGGCTGGTCGCAGTCAAGAAGGAATCCAAATCTCAAGAATGACCCATCAGGCCGCATCGGATTAGAACCCGTTGGATGAGCCTGGCAGCCCCCAGTGGGCACGTAGCGATGCGTTCAATTTCCTGCTACATTCGACGACACGCCGTCTCTGGTAGGGGTATGGATGGCAGTAATTATTGAACTGCTCACCGCGGGCGCCTGCGAGCAGCTCCAAGCCCGCTGCTGATCACCCGTTCTGTCAAGCCATTGGAGAGGCACTGAGCGCAATGATCTGAAGGGTGAGAGTAAAACCAGAATCTTCATCTAATCAATGGGGATCAGTCCCGTACATTTACGCTGGAATTAACGCACAGACACCAGGTAGAAAAAGCTGACAGACTCTGTCAGCCGCCAAACGAACAGACTAGGACAAGCAATGATGCGATTGACCAGGCTTTTCGCGCTTAGCGCAGTGGTACTGCTCTTCAGTTCGGACACCCTATGGGCACAGGACACGGCTTTCACTTATCAGGGTCAGCTGCGCCAGACGGGCCTCCCGTTTACGGGCACGGCAGATCTTGAATTCAGGCTCTATGATCAGTTGACCGATGGAACTCAGATCAGTGCGGTGCAGAGTCTCCTTGGAGTGCCCGTGCAAGATGGACTGTTCCAGGTCCAGCTCGACTTCGGTGCTTCAGCCTTTGATGGCAGCGCGCGTTTTCTCGAGGTCACCGTCGACGGCAACGCGCTCGCCCCACGCCAACCGATCAGTGCGACACCGTTGGCTCAGGTGGCCTCAGGCGTTGTCAGTGGCTCGGTCGATAGCGCCGCCGTTGATTCGGGTCAAATCCAGCTGCGCGTCAGCGGCACCTGCCCGGCGGGCTCTTCGATTCAAGCCATCGGCGAGGACGGTACGGTGACCTGTCAACCTGACATGGACACGAACACAGACGAACAAATACTGACCCTGAACGGGTCGAATCTCGAAATCAGCAACGGCAATGCGGTCGATTTGTCCGTGCTGTTCAACAATTCTGACGTGGATCCGACCAATGAGCTCAACATGAGCGCCGCTTTGAATGGAACCACCCTGAGCATCACGGACCCAGGCGGTGATATCAGCGTCGATTTGGCCCCATTGAGCGATACGCCCGCCGAGGCCCTGGCGAAGCTGATCACGGTCGACGGCGACGGCTCCAGCCTGGATGCGGACCTATTGGACGGTCTCAACGCAGCGGACATCATTTCTGCCGCTTCGGTCGGGACCCGCACAGAAATCAACAGCCTGCCCTTCACCATTAGTGCGCCGGGCTCTTATGTCGTCACCCAAAGTCTGACGAACGCCAGCTCATTCGACGACGGCATCACGATCAGCGCCAGCAACGTCACCCTGGATTTAGGAGGGTTCACGCTCAGCGGCAGCGCGGTGCCCTTTGCAATCCCAAGCATTAGCGACGACCCCGATGGCGCAACGGGCAGAAATGGAGACGACGGGATCGTCGTATCACAGAATGCACAAGGCATTCGAATCTTTAACGGCCACGTTATCAGCTGGGCGGGAGATGGCATTAATGCGCTACGTGCCTCCAATTCAATCTTTGAAGATTTGGTGGTGACGAATAATGGAGGTGATGGCCTGGTTGCCGACTTCAGCGCCATCATTATGGGCTCAACGGCCTTTTTCAACGCCCTTGACGGCCTCGAGGCAGACGATGGCAGTGTAATCGTCAATTCCACAGCGCGTCAAAACGGAGACAATGGCATCCAGACCAGCGAAGGGTCCGTCGTTGTAGCAAGCAGTGCATTTAATAACTGGAGCGACGGCATTGATGTCGGCGCCGGCTCCGTCGTTTCTCAGTCAACGTCTTCAGACAATCGGATATTTGGCTTCGACATCGCCCTGGGCGGCACGGTGCAAGGCTCCGCAGCCTACGACAATAACCGCACGGGTTTTGATATTGCCAGCGCAAGCTTGGTCAAGAACAACATCGCCGCCTTAAACGGCTCTTGCCAGGTTTTTGTCGGTGTCATTGGGTGCCCTGATAACAACGGTGACGGGAATCCCGGACCTGAACATGGATTCCGGACTTTTGCCAACAGCTGGATCATCGATAATCAGGCGCACGAAAATGATGGCGACGGCATCAGAATCAGCAGCACCGACGCACTCGTGAAAGGGAATCATGTGACCGACAACGATACGGTTGGCATCCGAGTGACCTCATCGGGAACACTTATTATCAACAACTACGCTACTGGAAACGTGGTCAACTATGCCATTGATGGTGCTAGTGCCTTCGGGCCTATCGTCAATGTTCTAAATGCCGGTGATCTCTCTCTGATTACGAATGCAGACCACCCACTCGCCAATATAGAGTACTAATGTCATGACAGCTGTGTGCTTTGAACGAGCGTTAGAAACCAGCAGGATTGGCCATAGGTTTAGACAGCAATGAAACGACACTCTGTGCTGACAACAGTGCTTTTGACGGCTGTTTTGATCCAGATGCTCCCAGCTCACGCGGGGGATATTGATATTCAATGGTGGACCATTGATGGCGGTGGCGAAATTCTAATGAACGATCCTGATGCCTCAAGCGAGTGGGAGCTGTCAGGCACGATCGGTCAGTGGGACGCCACCGATAGTCGGGGCAGCCGGATCGGTAGCTGGGAACTCACGGGCGGTTTCTGGAGCTTCGGAATCGTCAATACGGATCGCTTGTTCTCTGATCGCTTTTCTGATCAAAACGGCGTCCAGCCGGCGATCCCCATCATTCGCGAGTTTTGACCACAGAGCGTCCCGTGAAATTATCGACTTGATGGAGCGATCAAGCTTGAACGTTCAGGCAGGCTCCAATCATCGAGAATCGGTGCCCTCAGTCTGATATAGCGACTTAATCTGTCGAGTCTCGATCAGGATGAACTCGACCATGTCTCCAACTCTGACGAACTTCTCGGTAGCGGTCGAACTGCCTCCTTGTCAACAGAGACTCAGCGAGCGCTTCGGAGCGTTGCATCAGGTCAGTTTTCGCCGCCTCGACAGCCTCTTCACTGAGCAGTCCACCGTCGCGTTGCCTTTCCAGTTCGCGCAAAGACTGCGCTTCTTCGACCAGCTGCCCAACAAGCTGTGAGAGCACTTGAGGATCATTGACGACCACCGTCTGCAGCTCTTCGAACATGCGTTCACCTCGCTGCTGCGGCGTCTCCGAGTCAAGTGCTTCTCGACGATCGGTTAGCGCCTCCTCAGGACTGATGCGTCGATTCGGCGACGATTGGACCGACGAGCCTCTGCTTTCATCATTCCCAACACGCTGCTGGGCTTCTAGCTCAGATAAACGCAGCCACTGGACAGCAACCAGCACCAGTAAAGCGATAATAATCGCAGCACTGAATCCGACAAGCCAACGAAGATGCCCCTGTCTTTCAGACGACTGATCACTGGTGTTCATTTCATCATTGTCTTTGATTTATCAGGTGAGAGAAAGGCCAGTGACCTGCGCTCACCATGGCCGAATCCGCCGAAATCCCGATAGGGACTGTGAATCTAGGCCTAAAGTCGAGTCATGACAAGCGGTCTTCCAACTGGCAATCGAATGAACAGCCTCCTATAGTCGTTGGCACTCTTCCCCTTTCGGAGCCTGCATGCTGAGCATACATCGAGTCTGCCGTTTCCTGACGCTACTGGTACTCGCTTGCGGTGTCGTTAACGCGAACGAACCCAATGATCCGTCTGACGACTTCACTCAACAGACCAATGGGCTGACCCTGGTCGAAGGCTTCTTCGAGACCTATGCTGATCAGGCGCAATCGCGCATTCTGGCCGCCCTGCCCGCTGCTGATCAGGAGGGTACGCTATTGCGATTCATCCATGCCCTGCGCCTGACGCGCGGATTGGGCTCAAACCCCCTGGGGCTGGATCGAGGCTGGGGCAACAGCGCGCGAATCTTACGGTTCCGGCGAATGGGTGACCAGGTGTTACTCGAAGCGGAAAACCTGCGCTATCGCGCCGATACGGACAATCCGCTCGAGCGCAATGCAGTCGCCGAATCCTTCGCCGTCTCCTTTATCTGGACCACCGACGTGTTGGCCGAAGCCGACGATGGCCGAGTCCTGATCGATCTCAGCGACTTTCTGACGCACGACGAGCTGGGCCTGGGCCGTCGGCTCTCCAGTGACGGTGGGCGATTCAATCTCGCCGAGGATCGCTCGCTGCCCGATACGGATTCCCTGCTTGTGTTTCCCGACAACGTCGAGATCGATGCCTGGGTCACCTTCACCGGCGACGAGCCCGGCCGGCAGATTAACGCCACAGCAGCTGACCCCAACCACGTCACCCTGGTCCAGCACCACAGCTTTGTACGCCTGCCCGACGGTGGCTATCGCATCCGCGAAGCCGATCCCCGCGCCGGCGTTTTCGAGCAGGCGTTCCGCGACTTCGCCGCACCCCTGGATGAGGCTGTCGTGCGGAGCTTCGCGATTCGCCACCGTCTGCAGTACGTCGAACCCGGCCGTCCCGAGTCCGGCATCAAGGAACCGATCGTTTTCCATATCGATCCCGGCGCGCCAGCCCAGATCCGGGACGCTCTGATCGACGGCGCCGAGTGGTGGGCTGATGCCTTCACCGCTGCGGGCTTTGAGGGCGGCTATCGCGTCGAGCTGCTACCCGAGGACGCCCACCCCTTGGACATCCGCTACAACGTCGTGCAGTGGGTCCATCGCCAGACCCGCGGCTGGTCCTACGGCGGCGGCATCATTGATCCGCGCACGGGAGAGATGCTCAAGGGCCACGTGATTCTGGGCTCGCAGCGCGTGCGCCAGGACCGAATGATCTTCGAGGGCCTGGCCGGCACCGCCGCGACGGGCACGGGCCGTGACGATGACCCCGTCGAACTGTCCCTGGATCGCATCCGCCAACTATCTGCCCATGAAATCGGCCACGCGCTGGGCTTTGGCCACAACTTCGCGGCCTCCAGCAATGATCGCGCCTCGGTGATGGACTACCCCGCGCCCTGGATCCGCGTGCGCAATGGCGCGATGGACTTCAGTCGTGCCTATGACGAAGGCATCGGCGACTGGGACAAGGCCACCACCCGCTGGCTCTACGCGGAGTTCCCGCCCGGCACGGACGAAACCGCCGCCCTGGACGCCATTTTGACCGAGACCTTCGACGACGGCCTGCTCTACATCGCCGATGAGCACGGCCGCTCTGTCGGCACGGCCCATCCCGCGGCGTCTGTCTGGGACAACGGCGGCGATGCGATTGCAGAACTGGAAGAAGTGATGGCCGTTCGGGCTCATGCACTGGAACGCTTCGGTCCGGATCGACTGGCGGAAGGTCGCCCGATGGCCGAGCTCCAGAACGTGATCGTGCCGATCTACCTCTACCATCGCTATCAGATCGACGCAGCGGCCAAATCGCTTGGCGGCGTACGCTTCGAATACGGCAAGCTGGGCCAGCCCTACAGGCCGCCCGAGCCGGTCACCCGCGATCGGCAGCGCCGCGCCCTGAACGTGCTGCTGGACACCTTGTCACCCGAACAGCTGGACCTACCCGATTCCGCCTTCGAAGCCTTCGCACCGGGCACGCGCGGCTTCGGCTTTTCAGAAGCACCGCCTGAACGCCTGGCTTCGCGCACGGCACCGGCTTTCGATCTGTTTACCGCCGCTGAGACGGCCGCCGACATCACCCTGAATGCTCTGCTGAATCCTCGCCGCGCCGAGCGGCTGGTCCGGCAAGGCGCTCTGGACGACGAACTCCCGTCGCTGGATTTCGTGATGGCGCAGATAGAAGACCAGATCACCACCGCTCTGCGGCGCGCTCAGTCAGACAGGGGACGCGTGATCGCCCAGCGCGTGATTGCTCGCTATGCAGCTCATGTGATCGAACTGGATGATCAAAGCGCATCAGCTGAGGTCAAGGCAGCGGCACGCGCCAAACTGCGGTCGCTGACCGATGCCCTGCCCCGCAACAGCGACCCGGCCTTCGAGGCCTGGATCAGCAGCGTGGCGGATACCCATCTCTCTCGCCCAGCCACGCCACTCGATCCCCTGCCCACCGCCCCCACGGCACCCCCGGGCAGCCCGATCGGTAGCGCAGGTGCAGCCGTCACCGAAAGCTGCTGGCATTGTGGATCGGGGTCACAGCGGTATTGAAAAGAAAGCGCTCGGAAAAGCGCTCGACGCACAGCGCTTTTATAATGAATCGTCAGTCAGACGGGACGATCTCTTGACGCGAACGCTCGCCCATCATCCGAAGCGAAATCGACTCCGCGTCGCGCTGTTTGGCTTCATTGCCGCAGTCATCTACATCGGGAATCTCCGGCTCGTCGTGCCCAGCGACCTCAGCCCCGAGTTCATCGCCCTCGGCGTGGCCATCGACCTCGTTGCCTGGGTACCGCTGCTCTACTACCTGATGGTCCAGCGTTCGGGTGCGGGGCCCGCCTTCATCACTCGGCTGCTGGTCGTGGCCGGGCTGCTGGTCACCTTCACAACCGTTCCCGAAAGCGCTCTATTGACACAGATTCGAACGGCCTATCCGATGATGGTGGCCGCGATCGCGGCGGCGGCGCTGACCTTCATGATTATGAAAGCCACGCGCGCCTGGCCTCGCGTCAGGATCCTCTCAGGCGAGGCGCGGATCGATGCGCTCAGTGCAGAACTGTTTGGGGACGCGGGCTTTGGACGCGTCATCCGCTCCGAATGGCTGTGCCTCCACTACGCCCTCTTCGGCTGGAAGCAACCGCAAGACACCGACCAGCGCATTCGGTTCAGCCACGACCGGAACAGCGGCGCGGTAGGCACTCTGCTGGCCATGTCGATTCTGCATATTCCCGGCCTGTTCTTCTGGCACCTGATCGTGATGCACGCCTGGCCCGGAATCGCACTCGTGTTCACGGCCCTGCACGTCTACACCACCGTGTTCACCGTCGGACAGGCCATGGCCATCCGCCATCGACACCTGGAGCCCACCGATCAAGGGCTGAAAGTGCGCTACGGATTGTTCTTCGAGAATCTGATCAACTACGGCACCATCGAACGCGTCGAACGCGCCACCTGGAGTGACCTTGAGCAGGCGCCGGGTCGTCTCCGTGCCACCCTCGCCGGCGACGTCAACGTCAAGATCGTCTTCAGGGAACCACAGCGGATGATCATTGTGGCCGGCCTGTCGAAGCCCTGTACGGAGCTGGTCCTGGGCGTCGATGCACCGACTCAACTCATGGCAGCGCTTCAAGCCCGCGAACTCTTCGCCGCGCCAAATCGTCTGTCGAATTAATCGACACGAACGTCAGCTCACTTCGCCCCAACGGGCCGATCCTTTCAGTAGTGTAAACAGCGCGAGCCAGTTCTGAGATCGGTCGCACCTGTCTCTCAAAAGAGAATGTAGAGATCGTTTGGCAGAGTTTTCCGCCACTTTGCGACTCCCCGGTAAGCAAGCCTCCTGACCTTCAAAAAGTCTTACCGATATCCAATGAGAACACGCGACCTACTTTTCGCTCTTGTCATGCTCGCCTTCGTGCCCAGTACCTACTCCCAGGACATCATCTGGGTCGGAACTTCCTCTGCCTGTACCGCGATCGGGACGAGCAATCCGGCCAACCGGGCCTACCCGGACTTCGAGACCGCCCTGACCTTCGCGCTCATCAGCTTCAATCAAGCCACAGAGATCCGGCTCACCAACACGGTCGACTACAACCTGGCAGAAAACAGCATCACCATTGACAACTACACCAATGGCCCCGGCCCATTCAGCTCAGGCCCGCTCACTGTCAAGGGCGGCTACGCCAACTGCGGAAGCGCTCAGTCTTCGACGACGGTGATTCCTCAGGCTGTCTCCGTCTCCCTGGACAGCACCTCCAACGAGTCCACGGTCACGATCAGCGACATCACGGTTCAGCGATCCAATGCGACTGGGATGTTTATTTCAGGCGCGCTGGAATTCGGGATCAATGTGACTGTGTTCCTCGAGAATGTGCGCATCGACGCCGGCAGGCGCGGCATCAGCATCACGAACAGCGCCAAGGTCGTGATGGACTCGAACACGGTGATCGAGAACCACAGTCATCCGACTCTTGGTGGTGGCTTGTACTGCGGCAACATCGCCGATGTCGAACTCAATGGCGCTCGCTTCGAAAACAACATCGCACCGCGCGGCGGCCAGATCTATGTCGATCTGGGCTGCACCGTGAATTTAAGAGAAGGCAGCGAAATCAACGGGGTTCTGTTCGACAATCCCCCGGCTTTGCAGGGTGCCGGCATTTATGTAGACAGCGGTTTTCTGCGGGTCTGGGGCGGCAGCGATCCCGCCATCATCCGAACGAACTACGGCGATGAAGGTTCTGGAATCTTCTGCACGGGTACAGCCGATGTCTTGATGGAAGGTCGGCTGCTCAGCAACTGGGCGCGATTCGCTGGCGGCAATATCTACGCCACCGGCGGGTGCGACGTCACGCTCACCCCCGGGGCAATCGTTCAAGACGGAACGGGCAGCGGATTTGGCGGCGGGATCTACCTCTCGGGCGATGCCTTTCTGCAAGCAACGGGAAGCCAGGATGGCCGCGTGGTCATTCGCGACAATTTCTCTGGCAGAGGAGGCGGCCTGTACATTCAGGACGACGCCAGAGCGGAGCTGTTCACCACGCTGTTCCTGGACAACGACGCCATTCGAGGAGGCGCGATCTGGGTCGAAGGTTCGGGTGCTGCTGGAGAGGTCCAACTGCTGATGGACCGCGTCGACTGTCCTTTCCTGATCAGTTGCTCGGAGCTGCAGGGGAACGACGCCAGTGATGGCGTGCAGATTCACGCGGAGAATTCCAACGTGGTGATTCGCAGAACCCTGTTTGACCGGAACACCAGGGGCTCCACCTTCGATGGAACCGCCTCCGGTGCCATCACACTGATTGGTTCCAATGCAGAGATCGATCGAGTCGGCTTTATTGGCAACGAAGCCTACTCGACGATCTTCAACACGTCCGGGCCGGAAACCATGAACATTCGTCACGTGACCGCCGTCGACAACACCTTCCCTGACGACCCCGGTCGGAATGCCTACGCCATGGTCGTTCGAGGCGTCGGGACCACCACCGTCTTCAACTCGATCTTTATGGACACGGACGGGCAGGAAGGAACGCCCAGCGGCAATTTCGACGGCAGCTGCAATCTGGTCGATGATCAGTCCAGCTGGCCCGCTGGCACGACGATTCTCGGAACGGCCATTTTCAATAATGCATCAGGTGGCGACATCCGCTAGCAGTCCTCTTCTCCCGGTGTCGACATGTGCGCCCAGGCACCCGGTTCTGCGGGTACGCAACAGGACATCGAGCTAGAGGACGCGCCGGTCAATGACTTCACCAACCCGCAAGGTCGACCCGGTGATCCGAATGGTCTGTGGGATGCGGGCTTCGATGAGGTCTATCAGAATGTCGGCGACGACAACGTGGAACTGCGCATCGAGAAGTCCGGCGCCGGTGAAGGCGTCGTGTTCAGCGCACCGACCGGCATCGTCTGCGGGGCGGACTGCAGCGAGTTCTATTTCCAAGGGGACAGCATAGTGGTGACGCTGTTTGCCAGCGCCACTGGTGAGAGCACCTTCGAAGGCTGGGTTGGCTGCCCGTTGGTTAACGCATAAGACGAATGCCTGGTCGCCATGACCGAAGACATTACGATCACCGCCACCTTCACTCGAGGCGACGCCATCTTCAGTGACCGCTTCGAGTGACCGCAGCGCGATCAGATTGAACAGAAGCTGGCCAAGTAGCGTCCGGAAGCATGCCGCGACTGGACGCTACCCACCCTGATGAGGTGCCAATCGAGCCAGCGCCTCGTGCTCTGGCTTCTGGCGTTGAAACTAGAGCTGGCGGCTTGCAACCAGCATGACCGGCTGGCTGGTCTGGCCACTGCGGCTGCCCTGAGCTTCCATCGCGTTGATCACGTCCATGCCTTCAACGACCTTGCCGAAGACCACGTGCTTGCCGTCCAGCCAAGGCGTTGCGGCCACGGTAATGAAGAACTGCGAGCCATTCGTATTGGGGCCCGCATTGGCCATCGATAACAGGCCCGGACCCGTATGGCTGATGTCAAAGTTCTCGTCCGGGAAGCGATCGCCGTAGATGGACTTGCCGCCCGTGCCGTTGCCGCGAGTAAAGTCACCGCCCTGGATCATGAAGCCAGGGATGATGCGGTGGAAGGGGCTGCCGGCATAAGTCATGTCTTCGCCCTTCTCGCCCGTGCACAGGGCGCGAAAGTTCTCGGCGGTTTTCGGCACGACATCGGCGAACAATTCGAAGACAACGGTGCCAGCGTCCTGGTCACCGATCTTGACGTCAAAGGCGACCTTGGGATTGGTTTCTGCGTTCATTTTCGGGCTCCTGAATGGGGTGTCCGGCGGGACTGGATTCTCAAGTAGCCGACATTGTACTGGCGGCGCGTCGAAGGGACTGAGGCCATTCCGCATGGCTGCCGCCTTTCGACATGATCTGCACCCCTGATCATTACAATTTACCCATGCTTTCCGACCCACGAATCGCGGGCGTCATTCGACTCCTGCAGGCTATTCGACGCCCGCCGCCCGGCACCGGGCGTCGAGCGCTGGCCTTTACTATGGGCCTGCTCTGCCACGTCGTCTTCGCCATGGCCGTGCTGGCCATGATTGGCGTCATGTTCTTCGGTCTGAGCGAGAGTTTTGGCCAGGTACCCTGGCCCTGGGGGCTGCTGGCCAACGCCTTGCTGATCATCCAGTTTCCCCTGGCCCATTCCTTCTTCCTGACCGGTCCGGGGCTGCGCTGGCTGGCCAGACTGATTCCCGGCCCTCACGGCGCTACCTTGGGCACGACCACCTACGCCCTGATTGCCTCGATCCAGCTGGCCGCCCTGTTCCTGCTGTGGACACCGTCGGGCATCGTCTGGTGGCGCGCTGAAGGCGCCCTGTTCTGGGTAATTTGCTCTGCCTACGCCTTTTCCTGGCTGCTGCTGATGAAAGCCAGCTTCGATGCAGGCGTGGAAGTCCAGTCCGGTGCCCTGGGATGGATGTCGTTGCTGGGCCGGATCAAGCCGAAGTTCCCCGACATGCCAACGGCGGGCCTGTTTCGCGTCATCCGACAGCCGATCTACGTGTCCTTCGCGCTCACCCTGTGGACCGTCCCGGTCTGGACGCCAGATCAGCTGGCGCTTGCGATCAGTCTCACCGCTTACTGCCTGCTCGCCCCGCGCCTCAAGGAACGCCGATTCTCTGCCCGCTACGGCGAGCGCTTCACCCAATATAGGGACTCGGTGCCCTACGCAATCCCGAAGCGCAAAGCTTCAAGAATCCAGAACCATCAAGGAAAACCTCATGCGCAATGACCTGACGATCTACGACAAGGTCGCCGACCAGTGGTGGTCGGACGACGTTCGCTGGATCCGCACGCTCAAGAACCTCGTCCCTGGCCGTCTGCGCTGGATGGACCGCCAGATCGACTGGAAGGGCAAGAAGGTGCTTGATCTGGGCTGCGCCGGTGGCTTCATGTCCGAAGCCCTCGAGGCCCGCAGCGCAATTGTGACCGGCATCGACCCGGCTGAGGAGGCCATCGCCGCAGCCCGCGCCCACGCCAACCAGACCGGGCGCGACATCACCTACGACATCGGCGTCGGTGAAGCCCTGCCTTATGCCGACGGCAGCTTTGATGCGGTCGTCTGCGTCGATGTTCTCGAACACGTCGCCGACCTGCAGCAGACCATTCGCGAGATCTCTCGCGTGCTGACGCCGAATGGCCTGTTCTTGTTCGACACGATCAATCGCAACCCGATTGCGCGCCTGGCCACGATCACCGTTGCCGAAGACATCCTGCGCCTGCTGCCCCGCGGCACCCATGACCCGGATCTCTACATCAAACCCGCGGAACTTCGGGAATTCATGAACAGAGCCGGCCTGGAACCGCGCCCCTTCACCGGTCTGGGCCCGAGAGGCATCAACAAGCGCTTCGACATCACCTTCGGCCCGCTGCCTTTCCAAACTATCCTCTACATGGGATTGGCACGAAAAACACCCCATCGACGGCAGAGCGATCCACGCTAGCTTCCCATCACTGATCGTCACCTCATCCAGTGCCTTTGAGCTCATGAGATGAGAGCAGACTCGCTCGGTCACACAAAGCCGTGGTTTCACCCCATCGTTCAGGGTTCTGGCCCCAGCGCTGTAGTCCAGGAAATTGGCCTCGCTTAGGCTCGTTCATTCAACAGAAATTTGAGTGAGGACGCACGATGTCTACGCAGAGTCTAATCACCGTTCTGGCTGTTGTGTTGACCCTGTCCGCCAGCGAAAGTCGGGCCAACACGGTAACCACAATGACCGACGTGTTTCAGGCCAGTGGGGGACTGGTGATCTTACCCGATGGCGACCTTATCGTTGCCGATTACGGTGTCACTACGCTCAACCCCAACGGCACCGACCTCTATCGCGTCAACCCTCAGGGCGAGGTCACGCGCTTCGCCAGTGGCTTCCAGGGCCCAACCGGCAATGTCATTGGGCCAGAGGGCTTTCTTTATCAATCCAGCTATGTCGATGGCCTGATCTACCGCGTCAGTGACCAAGGCAGTCTGGAACAGGTTGCCAGCGGCGCGGTCGGTCCCGTTGGGATCGAATTCAATCAGGCGGGCGAAATGATCGTCGCCAACTGCAACAACAGTACGATTGTGAAACGGTCAGGCGGGAATCTCGTTCCCTTCATCAACTCAGGGCTTTTGGCCTGTCCAGCAGGCCTGGCGATGGATACTGACGACAACCTCTATGTGACCAATTATGGAAATGGCCACATCCTGAAAGTGACGCCGTCAGGGCAAGTCTCCATTCTCGCAACCACCCCCGGCGGACCGACCAAACCCGGCGGGTCGAATGCTCACATCACGTTTGGAAACGGCAAGCTCTACTTTGTGGGAAGCGCTACCCATCAAGTTTATTCCTTAACGCTCGACGGCGAACTGACAGTTCTAGCAGGTGACGGTGAGCCCGGACGATCGGACGGTGAAGGTTCAGCGGCAGAGTTCTCCCTGCCTAACGGGCTCGACATCAGCGCAGACGGTCGCACACTGTTTCTCAATGACTCGATTCGACTCGGCGATGATACGGAAGTCGCGCCCAATGTCGTCCGTCGAATCGATTTGAGCGACCAGCCCGAAGCACCGGCGATCAATCTGGGCATGTCAGGCGCCTGGTTCGAACCTGAAACAGCTGGTTCGGGGATGTTTTTCGACGTGATTGCTGATCAACGGTTGATGTTTGTCGGTTGGTATACCTGGGCCGACGACAGCGCAGGCAGCATGATCAGCATCGACAATATCGGTTCTTCCCGACAGCGCTGGCTGACCGCACTCGGAGACTACAACGGCAGCACCGCAGACTTGGTGCTCTATCAATCGACCGGGGGCTATTTCGATGCACCTGACGATGTTCAGAACGAGCCCGTGGGAACGCTCCAAATCGCCTTCCTAAGCTGCACGACAGCCCGAGCGGACTATGTGATGAATTCTGGCCCATCAGGATCCATCGCGCTCGAGCGACTGGCTGCCGATCAACTCTGCCAGACGCTTCAATCAATGCCTGAATGATTCATTCTGCTGAACCGACTTCAATAAAATCATGGGCACCCCCGGGCCTCGCGGAGCCAAGGCAAGGTCGTTACGATCGGAAATACGATGACAACCCACCCTTTCATCAAACTTGTCCTTCTCTTCTGTTCAGGCATCTGGGGCTCGCACGCCATCGGATCTGAAGCACCCTTGCTGCCTGACGAACAATCAACCGTCCTCAGCAACACGGCCGCTGCAATTCTGGATAACTATGTTTACGCGACGCGAGCTCATGAGATTGCATCCGAAGTGGAGCAGTGGATCGAGTCGGATCGCTATAGCCGTATTTCTGAGCGCGCAGAATTCGCAAGGATATTGACTGCCGACCTGCTTGAAATTTCCGGCGACAAGCACTTTGTCGTCAACTTCAACCCTGGCTTTATTGCCGAACGAATGCGATTGACCAACGTCGCAGAATCGGAAGGAGGTTCGGAGCGGCAGATGCCCACAACGGAGCCGGCCATCGACTGGAATCTCTGGTACAGCACAGAGTCGAACTTCGGTATTCCGAAGGTCGAAATTCTCGCGGGCAATATCGGCTACCTCAAGCTCAATTTCTTCGAGCCTCTCAGTATCGCTCGACCGACACTCGATGCGGCAATGGCGCTGCTGGCCAACAGTAATGCGCTCATCATTGACCTCAGGGACAACGGTGGCGGATACAGCCCTAGCGACGCCTATCTGGCTAGCTATTTCTTTGAAGCCGACTTCGGTCTTTGGTCGAGCACCTACAACCGTGTCTCCGACACCACTTCGACGGTTTCCCTGTTCAGCACGGTCACCGGTGAGCGTTATCTCGGTCGCCCAATTTACCTACTCATTGGAGAGAACACGTTCTCCTTGGCCGAAAAACTCGCCTACGGATTGAAACACTTCGGCAGAGCGCAGATCGTCGGTCAGACGTCTGCCGGTGCTGCTCACGCCATCGACATCACCATTCTTAACGACAGCTTTTTTCTCCAGGTCCCGATAGAACGCAACACCCACCCCGTGACTCAGACGGACTGGGAAGGACGGGGCGTTGAGCCGACCGTTGACGCCCTGCCTGAACAGAGCCTGGTGACCGCTCATCGAGCAGCTCTCGAGACACTCATCGAGGAGACAGCCCATGAACGGATTCGCACCATTTACTCTGAGATCAAGGCGCAACTCGGCGATCCACCGGCTGAATGAACTCCGAATCATGGTCTGCGCTCGACGGGTCGGGAATCGGTCAACTGAGTTTCTGCGGGGCAAACGGGTGCGAGCGTCGATGACGTATTGACCCGTTCGAAACTTACCTAAGCCGCTCGAGCGTTAAGCTGGGAGCGCAACCCATTCCTATCTCGATGCCAGGAACGCCGTGAGCACAACCGATTCCTTTATCGTTCACTCCGCCGAGCAAGTCCTTCGCTTCACGCGCGCCGACAACTGGGATGCGCTGCCCGAAGCCCGCAAGGTCCAGCTGGGCTTTAATCTTGGCGTGCTGGCTCTGGGCCTGGGATTGGAGAAGGAAGACAGTTTTGATGCACTGACCGCTACCCGAGAAGGTCGGCTTTCGGGATCACTTGCTGCAAGTGATCACTGCACATGAA
>JBCDLQ010000006.1:0-16703 GCA_039414335.1 Pseudomonadota bacterium
GGCGTGTTGCCGATGTAGAACGGGTTGGTGACATCGGTGAGGCCGTGCAGCGGCTGATCGATGGCGACCGTTGCGAAACCTTGCGAGGCAAAGGTGTCGGCGATCGCCAGCATTTGCGTCCGATCACCGGTGATGCCGTGCTGGAAAATCACCACCGGCCAGCCGGCTGCGGGACGGGTCTGGCCCGAACTCGCATTGGGTACGGTCATGATCACCGGTATGAACTCGGTCGAAGTCTGAACGGGGATCGGGTTAGCCACAGTCACTGCTGTCGAGGTCGGGTCCAGACCCAGCGCATCAAACGGCGGAACATAGGCGCCCGGCGCCGCAGTCCAGAAATCGGTCAGCGGTGCCGTTGGGTTTTCCATCGTCGGAACACCCAGGTAGTAGGGAATTGCCGTCGTGCCGATGTAGATGTCCGCGATGCCCGGGGAAGCACCCGGCGGCAACACGTCGGCCGTCGTCAAGCACACATCGGGCGCCGGGCAGGCCTGCGCCATGGTGATCGAAGTCGATGAAGCCTGCGAGCGAATCACGCTCAACACGGGCGTGACCGCCTGAGTCGTGCCGGTGAAGGACAGCACGATGTCATCCGGATTGATACCCACGGAAGCCGCGGCAAACTCCTGAGAGTTGGCGAGCTGGCGGAGCGGCTCCAGTGCCTGAGCGGTGGCATCGTCCAACAGAGAATCTGTACTGAAACCATCGACCGTCACCAGCGGTGAGGTGCGCTTCATGATGAAGTAGGTCTGAGATGGTGTCGCAGCCGTTCCGACCGTATCGAGAATACCGTTGGTGGCGACAACCATATAGCCAGTCATTTCCTGGAGCGGGCGGAGGGGAATCACCGCGATCGTGCGCTGGCTGGGATCGACAACGGCCACAAAGTCCTGCCCGGGCACCAACTCTCTATTGATGCCGGCAACAGCAGTGGTACCGAAGACGAACTCGACCTCAAAGAAACGAACGCTGGATCCAGGCACGACAGAGGCCGGATCAATGTCCTGAGTAAAGGAAAACGTCCACGGCGTGATTGTTCCGAAGCCATCAAGTTGCGAGAGAGCGACGCCCGGGTCGCCAAAATCGGTCGGATCTGCAACTGGAATATTCAGCGTGAGGTCCGTTGTTCCCGCAAACAGCAGGTTGTCAGGGAACGGCAAAATACCGTCGGCGGGACTGTAGACCACCTCCATGACCTGAGTTGTTGGATTTCCATCCGGATTGGTCGCCGGATTTTGCGGTGTGGCTCGGTCCACGCTGGACGATCCACCACAGCCGACAAGCCATAGCAGCGCCAGTACAGGAGCCAGAAGCGGGCGTACCTTCATCGTTTTTCTCCCCGAAGCTTAATTGCTTTATTAGGTTTCGTTGGCACAGTCCCGGAACATCCGGGACCGTATCTCGGCGTATGATATGAACAACTTCTTAATATTTGCAAGCAATCTCGGCGTTTACAGCGAGAAATTTGAGTCCCGCATCCTCGTTTCTCCCGCAGGCCATCAACGGCCTTGGACTCGCCTTGTGTGACGGGCATCTCAAGCCCAGAAAAGCGACCTCGAAGTTAAAGCTCGAATTACACGACATCGGCAGCAGCGGGCAGCGCGGCAATCAGCGTGAAAAGGACACGCTCTTATATGAATACCTCTAATACAAAGCTTCCTGTGCTGAGTAGCTTTGGCCCAGGACTTCTCATGGCTGGAGCCGCTGTTGGCGTGTCCCATCTGGTTCAATCGACGCGCGCCGGTGCCGAATACGGTTTCAGCCTGTTGGGACTGGTTCTCCTCGCCTGCATTCTGAAATATCCCTTCCTTGAATTCGGACCACGCTATGCCGCCGCCACCGGCGAAAGCATGATCGCCGGCTACAAGCGCATGGGCGACTGGGCGCTCGGCTTGTTCACCATGATCACGCTGGCTACGGCCTTCATCATTCTGGCCGGCGTCACGCTCGTTACTGCCGGCCTGACCGGCGTCTTGTTCGGTCTGGATTTTTCGATCAGCAGCCTGTCGGCCATGGTGCTCGGCGGCTGCATGCTGCTGCTGGCGATCGGACACTATCGTGGCCTTGACCTGGTCATGAAACTGATCATGACCGTGCTGTCCCTGTCCACGCTGGCTGCGGTCGCGCTGGCACTGGGTGCAGAACCCAACTGGGAGGCGATCGAATCGGCCAGCAACTGGGACGTCCTGTGGAGCGCGGCCGGCTTCGCCTTCATTCTGGCACTGCTGGGCTGGATGCCGATCCCACTGGATGTGGCCGCCTGGCATTCACTCTGGACCCTGGAGCGCGCGCGCGTGACCGGGCATCAACCCAGCGTTCGGGCCGCCGTGATTGACTTCCGGATCGGCTTTATTGGTGCCACGGTTCTGGCCGCCTTGTTCCTCATTCTGGGGGCACTGGTAATGGCCGGACCTTCAGCCGATATTCCGTCGTCGTCAGTCGGGTTTGCCGCCTTGCTGATCGAGCTCTACACGCAAAGCCTGGGCAACTGGTCTCGACCGCTGATTGCCGTAGCCGCCTGGACCACAATGTTCTCGACCACCCTGGCCGTTGCCGATGCCTATCCGCGGGCACTGCGCGAACTGATTGAGATCAGCGGTGCTGCTGATGACGAAGACCCGACAGCCAATCTGCACCGGGCGCGCTATCTCAGCGGCCTGATCATGCTCGCCGCAGGCGCCTTGATCGTGATCCATTTCTTTGGCGATCAGTTCACTCGCCTCATCGACTTTGCCACGACCATCTCCTTCCTGGCCGCGCCGCTGTTGGCGTGGCTGAGCCTGAAGCTGGTAACGGGGCCGAACATGCCCGAGGCGCACCAGCCCGGGCCGAAGCTGTTGATGCTCGCCTGGACCGGCTTTGCCTTCCTGATCGTCTTCTGTCTGATCTGGGCCGTGTGGCGACTGATCTGAAGAACAGCCTCGCAGGTCAGCCGTCGGTCGGCAGCGCTCCAAAGATCGGATGGACGCGATCGAAGGGGCGCGTGGCGGACTGATTCTCCCGATAGCGCGCCATGTCGTCACTCAGATCGGTGCGAGACTCGAGCATGCCGAACTTCAGGGCTTCGAACATTGCCTGGGCCTGGAGGTCAACCGCGTCCTCGAACTGACCCTGGCTGGCGTACACCATGGCCAGCGTCGCGGCCGTCTCCATGCCGGGCGCTTGCTGATACATCGCCTCGGCCCAGCTGAAAGCTTCCGCCAGCCCCTCTTCATCACTCGGCGCACAGGTACTGCGAGTGCGAACAATGGCGGCCATGACCTCAGGGTCGTTCGATTGCGCACCCCGATGGAGACCTTCAAGACGAGCGGCGCCCACGGCGCACTGCCCGCCGCCCAGCTCGGCCAGCGCACGCCAGTACTGCAGTCGAGCTGCATCGTTGGGGGACGCTGATTCTGCCAGCTGGGCAAAACTACTGGCCGCGTTGTCGAAGTCGCGCCGGGCAAGCGTGACGAAGGCCAGGGCCTCACGGGCGCCGGCAAACGCTGGTTCCAACACCATGACCTCGCGATAGAGCCCTTCCGCCTCGTCCAACGCGCCACCCAGCTCATTGACCTGAGCCAAACGGAAAAGCACCGAGGGGTCCTCAGGGCGAAGCTCGACCAGCGCCTGAAAGGCATCTCTGGCTTCCGTCAAGGCACCCAGGCGGGCACTGATGTCGCCATAATTCTCGATGATCAAGGCGTCATTCGGCGCCAATGACAAGGCCGTGGCCAACAGGGACTGAGCGCCGACCAGCTCTCCACTCTCGGCCTGCGCCAGTGCCAGCTCCAGATAGAACTGTGGACTACGGGACCGTTCACGGACTCGCTCGATGAGCGGGTCGGCAAAGGGCGGGTCGACCTCACCCGCCTGGGCCAGGGCAACCCGGGCGGCATCCGCATCACCCTGACCCCGCAAGGCCATACCTAGCGGCTGATACAAGGCATTGGCCAAGGGACTCAATTCCAGCGCCCGATCCAACAACTGGCGCGCATCGTCGAATCGTCCTTGCTCCAGGGCCACCCGGCCAGCACCGGCGAGCGCGGCTGCCGAATCCGGATCAAGCAGCAGCGCCCGGTTGAAGTCTTCGTCGGCGCGAGCTGACTGCCCCAGCTCCAGATTCACTTGCCCACGCCGGATCAGCGCCGGAGAATCGGTGCTGTCGGCTGCCAGCACGCGGTCCAGCCATTCGACGCCTTCGCTCAGACGACCTTCACTGATATCCACTGTGGCCAGCAAATACATCCAGTCCAATCGCCCCGAATCCAGTTCGTGCGCATTGAGGTAGGCCTGACGTGCGGATGCCTCCAGACCATGAGCCTGCAGCACTTCTCCGTACTGACCCCAGGATTGGGACTGGATGGCGGCACCCGCCGTGTCTGCCGTCTGCTCGACGTTGGACCTTGCCTCTTCGATGATCTGGCGTACGGAGTCGGGCACATTGTTCAGCTCTGGCAGCACAACCGGCTGCACCTGAGCCAGCACAGCGCCTGCTCCACTCAGCAACCCGACAAACAAGCAGACTTTCATCATTCTCACTTTCAGTTCTCCGTAGTGCCGGTGACGGACTCACCGGAGCCGCGTTCCACGCGGTGATATTGATCAATGGCCAGCTTATCGAAGCGCTCGCGGCCGCCATCGGACCAAACCACTTCGATAGCGCGAGCTCTGCTCTGATCCGCCAGACCGAAGCGCACGCGATGGTCTAGGGCCGAAGCGTAGGAGCCATCGGTCCGGGAACGGCGGCGGCGTTCTCGCTGACCCTCCTCATCGAGCAGCCATGCGACCGCCTGCGTCTGGACCCGGCCCCGGTCATCGACCAGTTCGAGACCCAACCAATGGGCTTCCTCGGCCGAGACGTTCAGCAGCACTCGCGACGGCGCATTGATATTGGCCACGATCAGATCATCGCGACCGTCATTGTCCAGATCGCCAATGGCCAGCCCACGACTGACCTCGGACAAGGACAGTGCCGGACCGGCCTGATCGGTCGCATCCGCGAACCGCTCGCCACCCTGATTCAGAAACAGCTGATTGCCCTGGTGATAGGGAAACACATCACCGGCCGCGGCCAGCGTCTCCTCGATCACGACCGCACCATTGGCGACAACCAGGTCCAGCCAGCCATCATTGTTCGCATCCAGCCAGGCCGTCCCGAAGCCCGTGTAACCCAGGCTGGGGGTACCCAGCCCGAAGCGGGAGGTCGTATCGGTGAACCAGCCGCTGCCGTCGTTCCTGTAGAGCGTGTTGGTCTCCATGCGCATATGCGTAATGAACAGGTCCTCGCCACCCGACTCATCGAAGTCAGCGGCATCCACTCCCATACCCGCTTCCGACTTGCCGCCGGCATTGACCGCCACGCCGGCGAGAAAGGCGTCGTCTTCGAAGCGCAGCTCGCCCTGATTCAACCACAGCGCATTGGGAACACCATCATTGGCCACATAGAGATCGATCCGTCCATCCTTGTTCAGATCAGAGGCCACCACACCGAGTCCGTGGCGCGCCTGTGATTGAATCCCCGATGATTCGGAAACGTCTTCGAAGCGCCCTTCACCCAGATTCCGATAGAGGCGATCTGGCACTCCGTCATAGGCCGATGGCGAGCAGTAGTCCTGTTGAGAGGTCATGGCAGAACGACAGACCCGGTGATTGTCCAGCGTGAAGTCGACGTAGTTAATGACCATCAGCTCGGCCAGCCCATCACCGTCGAGATCAGTAATGCTGCCGCTGACGCTCCAGCGATCACCAGCCACGCCCGCAGACTCGGTGATATCCGTAAAGGTCCCATCGCCGTTGTTCCTGAACAGCTGATTGGGACCGTAGTTGAGCACGTAGAGATCAGGATGACCATCACCTGTCAGATCGCCTGCCGCTACCCCCATGCCATAGGCTCGAGCATCGATCCCAGCCTGCTCTGTCACATCCCGGAAACGCAGCGCAAGGCGGCCCGAGGCATCGGGCGTCGAGACATTCCTGAACAGTCGGTCGCTGCCCGTGGCCTGGTCAGTGTCGGGGCCCAAGAAACCCCCTTGAACCAGATAAACGTCCATACGCCCGTCGTCGTCATAGTCAAACACGGCCGCGCCAGCGCCCATGATTTCCGGGAACCAGAATTCTCCGGTCATTCCGTTGCGATATTCAAAGTCCAGACCCGAGGACGCGCTCGCATCGATCCAGACTTCCGCCCGAGCCGTATTCGACAACAGGAATGCTGCCAGGACGATCGCCGTGGCAGACAGACACCCTAGAGAGTGCAGGATTGAGGAATACCTGTTCATGTCAATCTGGGATACTTGAAACGCGCGAGGGTTCCCGCGGTCGAATACCGCGAACAACAACGCGCCATTCTGTCATTCGGAGATCGGCTTTGCAATCCAACCCCCGCCCTCGCCGCATTGCGGTGGTCAGCTCTTCGCGAGCCGACTTCGGTCACCTGTTCTGGGTCCTGAAGGAACTCGATGCGAACCTCGCCATCGACCTCAGGATCATCGCCACGGCTTCGCACATGGCGCCCGGTTTCGGCAACACGGTTGAGCAATTCAAGGCGCACGACTTCAATCTCGAGGGACAGATCGAAAGCCTGCTGGACTCGGACAGCGATGTCGGCATGGCCAAGACCATTGGCGTCAGCATGCTGGGGCTGGCTGATCTGCTCGGAAGACTGCGACCAGACCTGATGCTGCTGATCGCCGATCGCTATGAAATGCTCGCACCCGCGTCGACGGCACTGGCCCTGCGCATTCCCATGGCGCACATCGAAGGCGGTGAGATCAGCGAAGGCGCAATCGATGACGCCGTCCGCAATGCGCTCACCAAAATGAGTCATCTCCATTTCGTCTCAACGCTGGAGGCGCACCGACGCGTCCTGGCCCTGGGCGAAGAAGCCTGGCGCGTGCATCGAGCTGGTGCCCCTTCCCTGGACCATCTCAAGCGCAGCCAGCTGTCAGACCGCGCCCGGCTCGAGACCGTGCTGGACCTGGACCTGAGCATGCCGCCCATCATCGTGGCCCACCACCCCGTCACCCTGATGCGGGATGCGGCCAGCGAAGTCGATGCACTGTTCGAAGCGCTGGATCAGCAGACCTCTCCCGTGGTGTTCTGCTACCCGAATGCTGACGCCGGCCACCAACCGATCATTGAGCGGGCACGTGATTTCTGTCGGCGCCACCCGAACGCTCGCCTGAACACGAACCTGGATCTGTTCGATTTCTGGGGTCTGCTCGCACAGGCTGAGCTGATGATCGGCAACTCATCCAGCGGCATCATGGAAACGCCGTCGCTTGCCCTGCCCTTTATCAATATCGGGCCGCGCCAGCAAGGCCGCGAGCGCGCTTTGAATGTGATCGATGTCGAGGGCAAGACCAGCGCCATTCTCGACGGCGTCGCCAAGGCGCGCAGCTCGGCTTTCCGCCGATCCCTGGAGGGTATGGGCAACCCCTATGGCGATGGCGACGCGGCGCGCACGATCGCAAAGGTGCTGGCGAGCTGCCCGCTGGGCGACAAGCTGCTGGTCAAACGCGCGTTGCCCCTCGCAGAAGGCCAGTTCGCATTTCGCCAGAACGAATCGAACTGATCGACTCAGCTGGCCGGCTGGTCGACCACCAGTTGCTGGTTAACCGGAAGATTGGTCAGTGTCTGGACTTGCCCATTGGGCCAGCGAATCGTCAACTCATCGACCCGATCGATATCACCTAGACCAAAGTGGATCGGCAGCGCCACCTGCGACAGGTAGCTGCGCGTAGGCATCAGGGAACGTCGCTGCGTGAGATCGCCGGCGGTCAACAGCAACTCGGCGCCAATAGCCGACGTATTGGGCGTCACGCCGCGCAGGGAGACGGTCAGCCAGTGATGCCCCGTCTCCGTGTTGTTGAACAGCACGAGAGGCGGACAGTCAATCTGAGTGGCGACCAGATCGGTGCGGCCATCGGCATTCAGATCACCCCAGGCCAGACCGCGGCCGACGATGGGTTTGGCCAGATCACCGATCTGATCGCCACCCAGCACCTGGAAGGTCTGGGAACAATCCGGTCCACAGTTCCAGAACAGCTGGGCCGGCTGCCGATACTGCTGTGAGGCCTGAACCCGGTTGATCTCGTTCTCCACGTGGCCATTGGCCTGGACATAATCCAGGCGCCCGTCGTTGTCATAGTCAACGAAGCCGACGCCAAAGGTCAGCGCTGCGCGTGTCGGCGCCCCGATGCCCTCGGCAATCGATTGATCGGCAAACTGGCTGACCAGGGCCTGAGAGACATAGAGGGAACTCATCTCATTGGCGAAGTTGCCGATGGCAATTCCCAGACGCTGGTCATCATCAAGCATGAAGGCCGCATCGATCCCCATGGCACCGGTCGCCATCCCGTTGCGGTCGAAGCCCAGTCCCCACTCGGTTCCGACTTCCAGGAACTGGCCGTCGCCTTGATTGTGGAAGACAAAATTGCGAACCGTGTCGTTGGCCACGACCACGTCCAGCAAGCCGTCCCGATCCAGATCCGTCGGTATCAGCGCCAGACCCTTGCCGACCGCCTCTCCCGTGGCCGGATTATTGACCATCAGACCGGCCCGCTCCGTGACTTCCTCGAAACGGCCATCGCCGTCATTCATATAGAGGTGGTTCTGCGTTCCGCCGAAATTCGTCGGCGGCCCGTAGGCCCGTCCGATGCCGGTCAGCCGATAGTCCACCGCCAGGTCGATTTCACGTGACCACTGAACATACTGCGTGACCATCAGGTCCAGATCACCGTCGCCATCGGCATCAAAAAAGCCGGCGCTGGTCGACCAGTCTTCATCGGCGCCGGCCACGCCCGCTTGCGTCGTGACATCGACGAAGCCCTCAGGCGTATTCATCAGCAAGCGATTGGAACCCACGGCCGAGACGAAAACATCGACGCGCGCGTCGCCATTCACATCTCCGATCGCCACCCCCATGCCGTAAAAATACAGGTCACCCAGACCCAGTGCATCAGTGACTTCCGTGAAGGCACCCAGCCCGTCATTATCATAGAGGCGCAGCGTCGGCGGCGGGGTGTCGGGCTGATCCGGGTCGAAGGACCAGGGCTGGCCGTTGATGAACAACAGGTCCTGATCACCATCGCCGTCATGATCCAGTACGGCAACGCCACCACCCATGGTTTCGGGCAGCAAGCGTTCCCCGTAGGCGCCGCTGACGTGCTGAAAATCCACGCCACCGGCCTGCGCTCGATCGACGAAATCGGCCATCGGGGCCGACGGGCCTTCGGGCTCGCTGAGCAGGTCATCCAGATCCAGCGCCACCGCCTCCTCGACCACGACTTCGGCGGGGCGATTCAACCACTGCCATCCAAACCAGGCCAGCACGAGAAGCGCGATCAGGGCAAAGACCTGGAGGGAGCGCCGGAAGGCGACGCCGATGATGGCGTCGTCATGACGCGAACTCATGGATTGCCCTCCTGGGCCTGGACCAGGCGATTCCTGGGATGCACTCGTTCAGCGATCAGCGGCGCCGGAACGGGGTAGCGCTGACCATCAGGCCGATGCAGGTCATAAATCACCACGGCGTCTGCCGCATGATCAGCCGCTTCGTTGGACTGGCGCGCCAGCTGGACGGCCCGGTCGCGCGCATTGTTGTCAACGCGGTAGCGCTGGTATTCAGATTCGTGGAAGGCGGCCCGGTCGGGCTCATCCAGATCGACCAGCAGGCGCGACAGGTTGTAGTGCGCCACGGTGTTTTCCGGGTCAGCCACCAGGGTGCGCTCGAACCATTCGCGCGCAGCCAATCGCGAAGCATCGGCCTGAGCCGGATCGCCAGCACGGGCCAGTTCCATTTCCGTCAGGCCCAGCTGATTGAGCAGCCGGTAGTCGCGCGAGAAGTCAAAGCCGCGCTCGCGCGCCTCGGCGAAGCGCGTTTCGACCAGCGCGGTGAAGGCCGTGCGGGCCGCCTCGAAGCGGCCCTGCTGAAACAGCAGTTGACCGGAGAACCAGGCCACCGACCAGGGTGGCGCAGGCTCGGGATGCGACTGGGCACGCTGGAGCGCGTCGCGCGCTTCGTCCAGGCGACCCTCGGCCAGATAGACGCGCGCCAGATTCATCGGCCCATGGCTACTGCCCAGCGCCTCGACGCGCTGGAAGGCCTCTTCCGCCTGGCGCAGCTGGCGGCGCTGCGGCGTGCGCAATAGACCAATGCCGTAGTCGTTGAAACGCTCCCAGGTCGGAATGGATGAATCCTGATCTCCGATGGCAGCGGTGTCGGTGGCCACTGGCAAACGGATCTCGTCTTCCGCCATCACCGTAATTGGCAGCTCGTTGCGCACGAAATCCGCGCCCTGCACATGCCGCATCAGCGTGTTGTCGAACTTGCGATAGTTCAGCCTCGCCGTAATGACCAATTCACCTTCCAGGTCCTCCGGCACGGCCAGGCGGTAATGGACCACGTCGCCAGCGCCGGGCGGAATCTGGTTGTTATACAGCGGCACAAAGATGGATTCAGCATTGCGCCGCTCGATTCGATTGCCGTCCCGATCCAGCACCCAGGCGTTAACGAAGTGCGACCAGGGATCGACCGCATGGGTCTCATCATTCATGCCACCGCTGCGCGCGATGACCTCGCCCTCATGACTCACTTCAACTTCAACCCAGATCTGATTGGAGTCGGCGGTTCCCTGGGTAAACAGATGTCCCAGGCGCATCGTGCGCAGGACCGTCTCCAGCAGATAGGTCCGGCCTGGCTCCAGCACGGGAATCTCCGGGCGCAGGGGGCCGATGAGCTCGCCGTCGATACGACCTTCTTCACGGAGCGCGAGAAGGTCAAGACGCACGGAACCGGTCAGGAAAGCCTGGCGCGCCTCGATCCCTTCCACATCCAGACCCAGCATGGCCGGGATCGCCGTATTGGCGGCCGGGAACAGATGATTGCTGACGGTCCGCACACCGGAACCGTCCCGATCACGCGCACCGAAGTCATCGGAAGGAATCTGGCCCATATGACAGCTGGCGCAGTTGTCCCGGGCTTCCGGCGGATAGTAGAAGCTGGTCACGCCATGACCGGAGACGCCAGACAGCAGGAAGGAGTCATAGTGGTTCTGACCCCGCAGCCACTTGTAGTCATTCAAGTGTTCCGGAATATGGACCTTGTGACAGGTTCCGCAGAACTCCTCGGTCTCGTGCAGCGGCTTCAGGAAGGTACGCGAATGGAAGTCCGGATTGGCTTTAATCAGCTGCGCGTTGACCCACTGCAGGAGCGGATTCTCGCTGAAGGTAAACGGATAGTGGATCGGTTCCTCGATCGTGAAATCCCCGTTGCCGCGCGGCGAATTGATGTGGGTGATCGCGTGGCAGGACGTGCAGGTGATGCCGGCCTGGGACGTCGGATGATTCACATCGTCGAAGTTCGGATCATCGAAGGAGCCTGACAGCAGCGGCACGGGGTCATGACAGCCCGCGCAGAATCGCGCCGCATCTACATTGCCGTCGCGCTCCAGCGAGAACTGCCGCGTGTTGCGCACGGACATCAGGTAGACGGGATTATTGAAGGAAGCGAATCGATGCACGCTTTGCTGCCACTGCTCATGGACGTCCGCATGGCAAGTCGAGCAGTACTGATCCATCATCAGCGTCTCGGCCGGAATGTGGCTGCCGGTCGCTGATCGGGTCAAGGCAGGCGAGAAGTCCACATCACCGGTCTGGCCCGGTCGGCCCCAGTCACGCGGGTCCTGAACCTGCAGAGCAATCATCACTACCGCGAAGGCACCACCCAGGCCGGCGACGGCCAAACCGCTCTTCCAGCGAATCTTCGGCCCCACGAGACGGTGTAGGATGAACAGCCAGATACAGATCAGGGGCGCAGCGATGTGCAGCCAGTAGGCGACGGAACGAACGGTGGCGTTGTTGATCTCGAAGAAATCGAAACGGATCAGCAGCAGGCCGGTGACAAGCACGACCAGAGAAGCGGCAGTAAGGCCGATGCCCGCAGAAACCGCCCGCCGATTGGCGCGATGCCAGGTGTTGCGCATATGCACAAAGATGAACGCCAGAACGGGAACAACAATGACCAGTCCAACAACCAGATGAAACAGAAACATTAGCTGGTAGTTGAAGTTCTGGTAGGTGACCCCGTCGCGCCACTCCAGCCAGGTGACGCCGCCCAGATAGGCGGAATTGACCAGCAGCAGCACGAACGGCGCCAGCACGGACACCAGCAGCACGCGCAGCTTCGGGCCGATCGCCTTGATCCCTCGTCGGCGGTTCCGAACGCTCACGATCTAGAACCCCCACTGGAATCGATTGAGTGAGTCGGCATGCATTTCCTCTCGTTCATCAAGATTGACCACCGTGTCGTCGACAGGCAGAGGGCCGACGGTGCCACCGCTGCCGGTGTAGAGGTCCATATCCTTGGCAAAGCCGCGCACCTCCAGCACGACCTCGCGCCGCCAGCCTTCAGCAGGCGCCTCGGGTGCCGCAAATTCCAGGTGCATTTCCTCTCCCGGACCGAACACCACCAGGGCGCCGTTGGCGGTCTCGACCAAGTGATTCACAGGACCGAAATCGGTATAGAAACCGGTCGGGTAGCGCGTATCCCAGAAGGGCGAGCGATCCTGATAATCGTAGTAAGGCCGGTCCTGAGCCAGCGTGTCTCGGCGCGGGAAACCCGTGCGGGCAAGGCGACCCAGCTTGGCATCCAGTGCTCGGCTGCTGGCATCGTTCGGCGGTGCTTCGGCGTGGATCACGCTCAAGGCATCCCAATACACTTCCCAATTTCCTCTGAGACGCAGCGCCGTGGTGTCGGGCGGCAGATCATTCAGCGGCAGGCTCATCTCGCGCGGCATGCCGGCCGGATAGCCCCACTGCTCGTAGACCACCTGCCACTGGCCGTCAGCGTAGGCATCCAGAGACGGCGTCGTGTATTGCTCGCCCGCCTGCCAGGCGGCAAACAGGGTCTGTGAATAGGGGTAGTCGACCCAGCCATCAGCGATCAGCACGGGCTGGCTGCCGGCCGGATTGATCGCTTGATCGAAACGCAGCACCAGCTCGTGGTCTTCGACCAGGCGACCCAGATAGCGTTGATCTCGAACCCCAGGGGGTGCAGCCACGCCGTCCACGGTCAGCACGGTGTCGAGCACGTCTTCTCCACGATCATTGACCGCGGCTACGGGCCAGAGACGCGACGCTTCCCGATAGAACACGGGCGCGCCGGTCGGCGCAGGTCCGCCACCGCCGTGGAGACGCTCATCAACGGTCAAGCGCCAGCCCGGCGGCAGGTCATGAACATGGAGGCGAACATGGTCGATGTAGGCGATTTCCTCCATCGGTTCGCCGATCTTGATTTCATAGCGGCCGTTTCTTGGCGCCAGGCTGCCTTCGGGGAAGCGGAAAAACTCCCAGGGGCGCGGGGGTGCGTACTCACCGGGTGAGAGAAAGAATCCGACGCCGCCGACGCCCAGCAGATCACTGACGAACTCGTGCTGTTCACCGTTCCAGGCATAGAGGACCGGGCAGCTGGCCAGCTGGCGCTGGAATTCAGCAATGCGATGAACCTCTCCTACGGCCAGATCCATCTCGGTCTGCAGCACGCCATCCGACCAGAGCAGCTTGACGAAGTCGGCTCGGTCGCGGCTTCCCACGCCGATCGAAATCGGCTGCAGGCTCTGACCGGGCGCACCATGGCGATCATAGGTATCGGCAATCGCCCACTGGCTGCCCGAACGCAGGACCAGGTGCGTGCCGATACCCGACGCATTCGAGCGCATGCCCGCACCCACATCGGACAACCCTGTCGGGGCAATGGCCACAAACAGGCCGCGGCCAGCGCCGGCGGGCCACAGGGCCAGACTCGAACCCTCGTCCGTGCTCACGACACCGGCCAACGAGGGGCCTTGCGCCGAGTCGAGCAGGATGGGTGTCAGGGCAAGGAGATCGAGGGACTCGGAATACAAGGTTTCGAAACCGTCCAGCCCTCGCCAGGCGCGGACGTCAAAACCGCCGGCGTGCTGGACCAACAGCTCGAGCTGCCCGTCTCCCGTCATATCCAGAGCCGACAGGGCGGCGGAATCCGGACGATCCATTGCGACGCTGCCGATGGGCTCACCATTCCAGACCCCATCGTCATCCGGCTGCCAGCGCCACAAGCCGCCGTCCTGTTGAAGCCCGATCAGATCAACCTGACCATCGGCACCCAGGTCAGCTACGGTCGCGGCAACCAGATCCTGGCGTACAAAGGAATCAAAACCGACACCATCCTCGTAGCGCCACAATCGGTCATTGATCAATATCTGATGGGGTGGGCTGTCATGCAGCACGATCAGGTCACCGTCGCGATCGCCTTCCAGATCAACCACAGCCACCTTTCGGCTGCCTCTCTCACCGCCGGCCAGCACTGCCGCATCAGGCGTTTCGCTCAGCCGTCGCCAGTTGTCGTTGAAGTCGTTGTTGTAGAGCTCGTTGGCCCCATTGCGATTGATCACCAGCGCATCAAGATCGCCATCGTGATCAGCATCGAAGAGCCCACCGTCGATACAGCTCTGCCCATCGAACAGATCGGAGGCCGAGTCCAACTCGGCCCACGCGCTCGACGCATCCCGTCGAAAGACCTGATTCGGACCCTCTCGGCAGAGCAATACATCAGCCTGACCGCGATTGGCCAGATCGCCCCAGAGCGCGGCATTGACGTTCGTCAATCCATTCAGCGGATGGCGATCCGGCACCTCGAAATCACCGGCTTCGGTCTGCCGAAGGACACGCGTCTGATCACCACTGATGAACAGATCCAGCAGTCCGTCGCCATCGATATCGGCCACCGTCAGGCTGGCCCGGCTCAGCTCACCCAAATCGGTGAGAACACGACGCTCTCCGAGAACCGATCCGGCAGCAGCGGAATCTGCGTTGCCCTCGCCATCAGCGCTGACCGCAAGCGCTTCGGCCAGCACGCCCTTGCGCGTATAGACGAACTCCGCCAGCTGGGCCCGCGGGTTGTTTTCAAAACGCTGGTAGACCTGGAGCATCTCACGGGCACGGTCAGCGTCACCCATTTGGCGATAGGCCAGCGCCGCGCCGTAGTAGGCGCTGCGCAGGTAGGGATCCTTATCGATGGATCGGCGGTAGTAGTCCAACGCCTCTTCGACTCGACCCAACTGGCTCAGGGCCTGGGCCAGAAAATAGCTGACGTGGGCATCGTCTTGCGCCGCTTCGGAGACCTGCAGGAAGTGCGCCAGCGACAGCTCCGTGTCGCCGATGTAGAAGCGCATCAGCCCGGCGATGTAGCGGGCTCGCAGATGATTCGGGAGATCGACCAACACGCCTTCGACAATCTCAAGCGCCACGAGCTCGTCGTTTTCGCGCTGGCGATTGAGCGTGGCAATGGCCAGATTGACCTCGACATCCGTCCAGTCGGGCCGCCCTTCCAGGAGTTCGGCAAAGACCACGCGGGCGTCTTCATTTCGATACTGACCCATCAGCGCGACACCCCGATTATTCGCCTCGATCTCGGCGTCCGTCAGGGGGATCTCGGTGGGTTGGCAACCGGCCAGGGCCAGCAGGACGAGCAAGACGATCAGATAGCGCATGTAATGAGTTCAGAAGTGTCGCGGTTGTCCCCTACCGGGCCATCGCGTCAATAACGCGATTTGGCCGCCTGAATCCGTTCCTTCAAAGACTCGATTGTAATCATTTCGTCGCCGGCGGGTGTCAATCCTTGCTGTTGCGTATAGGGATGAATTTCCGGTCTGAAATGAGCGCGCATATCGTGACCCTGTCGTCGCGCTCGCTCCTGGCGCAGGCGCTCGATATCGATGGGCGCCACAACCACCTGCTCACCGGGGCCAGGATCGGCCTGAGCCAGAATCCGGCCGTCGTAATCAACCGCCATCGATCCGCCGGGCCAGGAGAACGGTGGATAGTGCTTCATCTCGGCACCCTGATTGGCGGCAACCACATAAGCGGTGTTTTCCAGGGCACGGGTCCGGTTGATCAGCGTCCACCAGTTCATCGGCTCGGCCGTCCCCCAGGGATCCATATACGCCGAGACGCGGATCAGCACCTCGGCGCCGCGAAAGGCCAGTTCACGAATCGTCTCGGGAAACAGCCAGTCGTAGCAGATGGCCACACCCAGCTTGCCGATCTCCGTGTCGACAACGGGAAACGGATCGTCGGGATAATCGGGCAGATCGTGCGGGCTCGTGTGCACTTCCCAGGGAATCCAGGGATTGACCTTACGGTACTTGGCCAACAGCCCTTCTGGACCGATCAGGCAAGTGGTGTTGAACACGTGGCCCGGAAAGCGATCGTCGCGCTCGAGAAAACTGCCCGTCTGAATGTAGCAGCCGTATTTCCTGGCCAGGCGCTCATAGACATCCGTGTGTTCATTGGGAAGCTCGACCGCCAGGTCCTTGTACAGCAGCTCGACCCGATCGTGGATCGGCACCGCGTGGGCAAATTCCGGGAAGACCAGCAAGCGAACGTCAAAGAACGGCTCGTAGCCGACCACGGTCTGATCAATGATCGAGGCCATGCGGCGGGTCCGCTCGGCAATCTCGGATCGGTGTTGTGGTGCCGGAAAGTCCGTCTGGCAGGCGGCGGCGTAGTACATGAGCAATTGCACTCAGTGAACAGTCGAGAAGGAAGACTAGCATCCGGACACAAGAGGAAAGCGAACGCTGGCTCCGGAAAGGATGAGCCCCGCAATCCAATTGTTCAATGGGCTGAAGGGCGGGAGGGAATCGATCAGGGAGCTTTGAAGCAACCTGTCATGTTTTTAC
>JBCDLQ010000007.1:0-16368 GCA_039414335.1 Pseudomonadota bacterium
ATGGAGCCGTGACCGTTCGAGACGACGAAGCGGTCGCGATCCCACCAGTTCGGGTTGGTCGGGTTGTGGCGCAGGTGATCGTTGTAGAGCACCTCGGCCAAGTCAGCCATGCCCATGGGCATGCCGGGGTGGCCAGAATTGGCGCGCTGGACCGCGTCCATGGACAGGGCGCGGATGGCGTTGGCGAGCTGGTGACGGTCGGTCATGAAGGGTTCACGCAGGGGTTATCAGGCAGGGCCGCAATTGTGCCGTCTGGACCCCTGCTCAGGCAAGAAAAGTGGGCGTTTCAGGGGTAAAAAACGGGCTGGTTTTTGCCGCCGGTCGGCGATTCGACAACGGTGGGAAAAATATTTTTGTCGCCCTTCACACGGAATCCTGAAGAAATGCGCCAAAAATGGTTTCGATATCAACTAATTATCGTTGTTATTGCAGGTGCATTCTTCAAAAAGCTCTGCTACACTCCTCCACCAAGGACAGTTAAACTTTTGCGTCTAGGAGTGATCAAAGCTCCGCTAGCGTTGGATTCGAGGACTAACCGAGGGACCATGAACACTGTTCGCTCCGCCATTTTGCTGACGTCATTGGCCTTCGCTGCCAATGCCGCCTTCGCCCAGGTTGAGGGCGAAGAGCAAGGTGCGCCGGCCAACGATCGGTTTCCCGCTTCAAGCCAACTCTCCAGCAATCTTTTCCTCCGCGATGCTCAAGGCCTGCCTGGCGTTCGGCCGCGGATGAGCCTCAGCCTGCCGATTGCCGGCAATCTGGGCAGCAGCACGCTGGAGCTGGATGATCGCGACATCGAGCAGAGCGCTTTCTCGTGGTCACTGGAAGCCTGGCAGCTGAACACGGCCAGCCTGGCTCATATCCAGTGCGCCGAGCAGTCCGTCACCGCCAATGCCTTCCTGGCCAGCGACTGCCGCTTCGTCGACCAACCCACGCCGGACAACGCCATTAACCTGGTGCAGGTCCGCGGCGAATGGATGGCGGCACCGAATTTCCGCGTCGGCATGGGCGCCTTCGTCAATCCCACCGATGGCGAATTGGCCACCTCGCCCGTGATGTTGGGCGACATGAGCGCGGCCGACTACCTGAACACCGCCGGCGGCGAGATCAACGCGGCCAATGTGGTCGACGGGATGGATATCAACCTAAGCTTTGGTATCCAGACCCAGCACGTCGGTGACTTCCTGATCGGCCTGCAGCTAGCGCGTTACCGTCAGCGCATGAGCTTGGGTGATCTGGCCTACGGGGCTGATCCACTGGCCGCCCTGGACCCGAACTATCGCGAATACGCACACAGCGCGCAGCTGGCCCTGGGCTGGCAGCTCGGTAACTTCCGCACGGACGTGATGGGCCAGCACCGCGAAGCACCCATGCTGTTCACCTCCGGATACAGCCCGGCAGAGTTCAGCTCCTTCGACCTCGAGTTTTCCTGGCAGCCACGCAACGGCTCCCTGAGCATTGGCGTCTCCAACGTGCTGAACGCGCAGCCCCGCTCTGACAGCCTGGACAACGCCGGCCGCGACGAGCAGCTCGACGGCGTCTTCGGCCGCATCCCCTACGTGCGCTACAAGCACGACCTGTAAGACCAAAGCCCTGCCCTCGCGGGAACCTCCGCACCGTTTTCCGATCTGACCTTCCGGTGGCCGTAACTGCTGCATTGCGGTTAGACTGAGCCGTTGTATTCCCATCCAATTGACGAGTCTCCTGATGAAGAGAACGCTGATTCTGGCCGGCCTGATCGGCGGCCTGCTGTCCACCGCCGCGCTGGCGGACGAATTTTCCACGCTCGAAGAGCGCATGACCGGTCGCGAGTTCCGCGACACGGGCCTGCACAAGCTCACGGAACAGGAACTGGCTGCGCTGAACCGCTGGATCCAGATCCGCTCACTGGCCGAAGGCGAGAGCCTGCCGGCAGCTGTGGCCGGTGGCGCCGCAACTGCTGTTGATGCGAGCGGCAACGTGGTCGACACGCGCGGCTTGCGCGATGCCAATGCCCGCGAAACCCCGATCACGGCGCGTATCATCGGTGCCTTCGACGGCTGGGATGGCGACACGGTTTTCGAACTGGACAACGGCATGGTCTGGCAGCAGACCGACGGCCGCCCCTACCAGATGTCAGAAATGGAGAACCCGCAGGTCACGATCGAGCCGGGCATCATGGGCTCCTGGCGTCTGCGGGTTGATGGCTACAACGCTCGCGCCCAGGTGCAGCGCATCCGATAGCCAGCACCAACAAGGCAACCAATAAAAAAGGCCGCCTCAGTGGGCGGCCTTTTTTATTGAGCTCGTTCGCTGCGGGTTTTCAGCCGCTACGACTGCGCTGCATCTTCAGCCACAGCATCCAGCCGCGCGCCAGCGTGTAAAGGATGGCGCCAATGATCACCATCGTGACGGCCGTGAGCGGCGGTGGCATCACCCAGCCCTGGGGCTCGACCAGCCACCACCAGATGGCCCCAAAGACCAGCAGGGTCAGACCCACGTAGGACCAGTTCAGCGCGTGGTAACGCTGGCGCTTGTAGCGGCGCGTGGCCATCTTTTCGGACTCCATGAACAAATCCGTTCCCAGCACGTATTCACAGTGCGGGCAGACTGTGACCTTGTTGGAGATACGGGCTTGACAGTTCGGACAGCGGATCAGCGCCATGGGTGCAGCGGGCCAGATTGAACAGGGGTAAAGGGTAACCGACTCGACGTCAGCACGCCGGGTCTTGTTGCGTTCAATCGTCCAGATCGGGGAAGAAGCGGACGGTCACGGCCAGGCCGCCGATCTCGCGATTACGGAAGTCGATTTCCCAGGCGTAGAGATCAACGAGGCGACGCACGATGGACAGGCCCAGGCCTGAGCCCTTGCTGCCGCCGCTCTGGCGGCCGCGGAAGTGGCGGTCGAAGACGCGCGGCAGCTCTTCCTCGGGGATGCCCGGCCCCGTATCAAGGATGACCACCTGCCCGCGCTGAACCTGAACGCGGACCTCGCCACTCGCCGTGTAGCGCACGGCATTGCCGATCAGGTTGGCCAGGATCACGGCAATCACCGAGTCGGGCGCAATCACACTCAGCCCCTCTTCGACCTCCAGCTCCAGCTTGAGGTCGCGGTCGCTGACCAAGGGCCGGTAGTTATCGAGCATCTGGCCGGCGATCTTGCCCACGTCCTGGGCGGGCCAGCTGCCCTCATGACCCTTCTCCGAGCGCACCAGGTGCAGCAGCGCCGTGGTGATGTCCGTGGACTGGCGCGCCGCTCGCGCAATCCGATGGAGTCGGTCGCGGTGGCGGTCGGACAGGTCGTCCTGGGCCAGCATCAGTTCCGTGGCACCGGAAATGACCGCGAGCGGCGTGCGCAGCTCGTGCGATACGTCGGCGTTGAAGGCCTTGTCGCGCTCGACCAGATCGTGCAGGCGCTCGGAATAGTCATCGAGGGCCGTGGCCAGCTGCCCGACTTCGTCGTCGGGGAAGTGCTGGCTGAGGTTGGCCGAGTCGGTGGTCTCGTCCAGCGCGTCGACGCGGCGGGCCAGTGCGGTCACCGGCGCCATCACGCGGCCGGCGGACCAGACGCCCAGGGCCAGCGACAGGAGCGAGAAGAACACGACGGCCGCGATCAGGGCCATCACCAGCCTGCGCGACAGCTCGCGGTTGTCGGAGATGTCGTAGGTCAGGAAGACCCAGAAGTCGTCTTCCTTGGCGATGGCGGCTTTGAACACGCCGAGGTCGGTGGTGACGTCATGAACCCCGGCGGGCAGCTCGCGGAAGGAATCGGGCACGATGTCGGCCCGACCGGGCCGGGTGACGTAGCCCTGGATGCGGGTGTAGAAGGGCTCGACGATCGTGGGATCGACGCGCAGGTCCTGCACGTATTCATCGACCTCATCGGCCAGGGTCTGGGCGATGAGTTCGTCTTCGAGCTGGTTCTGCAGCAGCAGGGTCGCCACGGCAAACAGGGCGCTCAGGATGGCGCCGAACAGCCCAAAGGAAACGATCAGGCGGCTTCTAAGACGCCGACGAAACTTCATCTGGACCGGACAGGCAATAACCGATGCCGTGGCGGGTGTGGATCAGGGGAAAGCCGAAGGGCTTGTCGATGGCCGTGCGCAAGGAATGGATGTGCACGCGCAGGCTGTCGCTGTCGGGCAGCTCTTCGCCCCAGACGTGGTGCTCCAGCTCGCGCCGCGTGACCACGGCAGGCGACGAGGACATCAGCTTTTCCAGCAGCTTCAGGCCGATCGGGTTGAGATCGACGCGCTTGCCTTCGCGGCGCACGGTCAGGGTCTCGAGGTTGAACTCCAGGTCTTCCACCTTGAGCTCGCGCGGCTTGATGCGCTTGCCGCGGCGGGCCAGCACTTCCAGGCGGGCGTCGACTTCCTTCAGCTCGAAGGGCTTGACGAGATAGTCATCGGCTCCGGAATCAAAACCCGCCAGCTTGTCGTCGAGCTGGTCGCGGGCCGTCAGCATCAGGATCGGCGTTTCCTTGCGCACGTCTTCTCTGAGCTTGCGCGAGACTTCCAGGCCGTCCATGCCGGGCAGCGACAGGTCGAGCACGATGCAGTCGAACTCGTTGACGATGGCCAGGTGCAGGCCGGTGACGCCGTCGTAGGCGTAGTCGACTTCGTGGCCACGATCAGAGAGAAAGTCCCCCAGATTGGCCGCGATGTCGCGGTTGTCCTCAATGATCAGTACGCGCATGCGGGCCCTTTTTGTTGAGGTTCGTTGCGATCAATAGTGTTGAGAAAAAAAAGACCCAGGCGGAAACCTGCGCCCGGGTCCACATTGCCCCGTAACCGTCGGTCTTCACTTGCTAGCCGCTGAATGGGAATCCGACGTTCAAATGTTAAATGAAACCCGGTTAAGCCTGCGTTAACGGGATTTCACGGTCTTGTCAAGCCACTCAGGACCTCAGAACCGCCTTTCCTAGCGATCATCGACCAGATTGAGCTCCTGGAGACGGCCGCTGAGCGCATCGGAATCCGCGCCTTCGCTGAGCTTGACGGCCAGACGCACGTCGTTGGCGGAGTCGGCGTGACGCAGGGCCTCTTCGTAGCTGATCGAGCCGTCCTGGTAGAGGCGCAGAAGACTCTGATCGAAGGTCACCATGCCGTGGTGAGTGGAGTCCTTCATGATCGACTTGATCTCCTCGATCTTGCCCTTGCGAATCTTTTCCTGCACCAGCGGCGTATTCATCAAAATTTCCAGCGCCACGTGGCGACGATTGCCGTCGATGGAAGGAATCAGCTGCTGGGCGACGACGCCGCGCAGGTTGAAGGACAGGTCGAGCAGAATCTGCGGATGCCGATCCTCCGGGAAGAAGTGGAGGATGCGATCCATGGCCTGGTTGGCGTTGTTGGCGTGGAGCGTGGTCAGGCACAGGTGACCGGTTTCAGCGAAGGTGATCGCGTGCTCCATCGATTCGCGCGTCCGGATCTCACCGATGAGGATTACGTCGGGTGCCTGACGCAGCGTGTTCTTCAGGGCCACGTCGAAGGAGTCCGTATCGATGCCGACCTCACGCTGGGTGACCAGGCTCTTGCGGTGCTTGTGCACGAATTCGATCGGGTCCTCGATGCTGATGATGTGGCCCGAAGCGTTCATGTTGCGGTGGCCGACCATGGCCGCCAGCGTGGTTGACTTACCCGTACCCGTCGCACCGACCAGAATGATGATGCCGCGCTTGGTCATCGACATATCAGCCAGGGACTGGGGCAGGTCAAGTTCTTCGAAGGAAGGAATACGCGTCTCGATGCGACGGCAGACCATGCCCACGCTGTTGCGCTGGTAGAAGGCACTGACGCGGAAACGGGCCACGCCTTCGAGCGAGATCGCAAACTGGCACTCGCGCGTGTTGTGGAATTCCTCACGCTGATCAGACGTCATGATGCCGTTGATGATGTCGATCGCGGCCTCGTGGGCCAGGGCATCCCGGGTCAGCGGCTTGATCTTGCCGTGCACCTTGATGCACGGCGGCGCGCCCACGGTCACGAACAGATCCGAACCGTTGGACTCGTGCAGCTTGCGCAACCAATCCTGAATGTTCGTGGCCATGGTGTGCTTTCTCCTTCGCTAAATCTGGGTTACGGGCGTTGGCTCATGCAAATAAAGCGTATTTCCGGCCGAAATCAGGCCAAGGCCGCTTTGTTCTGCGCCTTGCGCATGGCTTCGGGCTTGGCCACGATGCCGCGGCGAACCAGATCGATCAGGCACTGATCGAGGGTAGTCATGCCAACGTTCTGACCGGTCTGAATGGCCGAGTACATTTGCGCCACCTTGTCTTCGCGAATCAGGTTACGGATGGCCGGGGTGGCAACCATGATTTCATGAGCACCCACGCGGCCGCCCGTGACGCGCTTGAGCAGCGTCTGCGAAATGACCGCGCGCAGCGACTCGGACAGCATGGAGCGAACGATCGGCTTTTCCTCACCCGGGAAGACGTCGATGATTCGGTCGATGGTCTTGGGCGCGGACGAGGTATGCAGCGTGGCGAAGACCACGTGACCCGTCTCGGCAGCGGTCAGGGCCAGTCGTACCGTTTCGATGTCACGCAGCTCACCGACCAGGATGATGTCCGGATCCTCACGAAGCGCCGAGCGCAGGGCCTGGTTGAAGCCGTGCGTGTCGCGCTTGACCTCGCGCTGGTTGATCAGACAGCGCTGCGAGTTGTGGACGAATTCGATCGGGTCTTCGATCGTCAGGATGTGGCCGGGCACGGTCTTGTTGAGGTGATCGACCATGGCGGCCAGCGTCGTCGACTTGCCCGAGCCGGTCGGACCGGTGACGAGGATCAGTCCACGCGGGACTTCGACGATGTCTTTAAAGACGGCGGGCGCCTGGATGTCTTCCAGGGTCCAGATCTCGTTGGGAATGACGCGAAAAGCTGCGCCGATACCGCGATGGTGGTGGAAGGCGTTGACACGAAAGCGCGCCAGGCCGGGAATGTTGTAGGAGAAGTCGACCTCGAGATTGGCCTCGAAATCGCGACGCTGGTGATCGTTCATGGTCGAGTACACCAGCTCGGCCATATCCTTGTTCTCGATCGCCGGCGTATTGATGCGGTGAATATCACCGTCCACGCGTATCATGGGCGGCAGGCCGGCCGAGATGTGCAGGTCGGAGGCCTTGTTCTTGACCGTGAATGCCAGCAGTTCGGTAATGTCCATGATTGTTCCGTCCTTGTTCTTGCATCGATCCGGTGAAATACCGGTGGTCCGTCTTGCCGCCACTCATCCGGTCACCAGCGCCGGAGAGGCCACCCCCTGGATGCCGGTTGCGCGTGGTGAATTTCCCCTGCACGCTGCCGACACAAGCTCCTTGATCTTAGCCGATGTGCCCGCCGAATCAAAATCCGCAAAACCGTCTGAGCACCGTACTGGATCGCATCCATTCGGCCTGTGAACGAGCCGGACGTGAAAGCGACGAAGTTCGCTTGCTGGCCGTGAGCAAGACCAAGCCGCTGGAGCAGGTGCTGACCATGGCCAAGTTGGGCCAGCGCGCTTTTGGCGAGAACTACGTTGACGAGGCCGTGGCCAAGATCCAGGCCAGCGCAGATCACGACCTGGGAGGGGATCTGGTCTGGCACTTTATCGGCCCGATCCAGTCGAACAAGACGCGCCTGATCGCCGAGCATTTCGACTGGGTCGAGAGCGTCGACCGGGCCAAGATCGTGCGGCGCCTGGCCGACCAGCGGCCGTCAACGCGGCCTCCACTAAACGTTTTGATCCAGGTGAATCTGGATGGCGAGTCGCAGAAGGCGGGCTGCACACCCGAAGCGCTGAATGAGCTGGCCGATCAGATCACGCAGCGACCCGAACTGTGCTTGCGGGGGCTGATGGCCATTCCGGCCCCACGTTCAGACGAAGATGAGCAACGCGCCGTCTTCGCCCGACTAAAGTCGCTGTTCGACGCGCTGCGGTCTCGATACGACGGCATCGACACCCTGTCGGCCGGCATGTCGGGCGATCTGGAAGCGGCCATTGCCGAGGGCAGCACGCAGATCCGCGTCGGTACTGATCTGTTCGGCCCGCGCGGTTAGACTGCGGCATGTTTTTCCACACTCGAATCGGATGACCCAGGCGCAATGAGCACAGCACGGATTTCATTTATCGGCGGCGGCAATATGGCCCAGGCCCTGATCGGCGGACTGATCCAGGCCGGCCATCAGGCTGACCACCTGCGCGTGGCCGACCCCAGTCCGGAACAGCGCGAGCGGCTGGATGCGCAGTTCGGCATCACTAGTCAGAAAGACAACGCGGAGACCGTCGCGGGCAGCCAGGCCGTGGTACTGGCGGTCAAACCTCAGGTCATGAGCGGCGTACTGGCCTCGATTCGAGACGCCCTGCCCGCCGAGGCCGTGGTGATCAGTGTGGCTGCGGGCACCACGCTGGGTGCGCTGAGCGCTGGGCTGGGTGAAGCGGTGCAGGCCGTGCGCGCCATGCCGAACACGCCCGCGCTCTTTGGTGCCGGCATCACCGGCCTGGTGGCCAACTCGAACTGCTCGTCCGAAGGGCTGGCGCTGGCCGAGACGATTCTGGGCACGGCTGGAGAAGTGGTCCGCCTGAACCGCGAATCGCAGATGGATGCGGTCACCGCCGTATCGGGCTCGGGCCCGGCCTACTATTTTGCCTTCACGGAGCATCTGGCCGAGGCCGGCGCACGGGCGGGTCTGCCGCCGGAGGTCGCCCTCAAGCTCGCTCGCCAGACGGCGATCGGGGCCGGCGTGATGCTGGCCCAGTCGGAAGTGGACGCGGCCGAGCTGCGACGCCGCGTGACTTCACCCGGCGGAACGACTGAAGCCGCCCTGAAACGCTTTGCGGCATCGAAGATGGCGCAGATGATCGAACAAGCCGTGGACGCCGCGGTCAAACGCGGCAAGGAACTGGGAGCTGACTGATGGGATCACCCAACGCTGCATTTTCTTTTCTGATCGAAACCCTGACGGGGATCGTCCTGACCATCGTGATCCTGCGCATCCTGCTCGAAGCCGTGCGCGCCGACTGGTACAACCCGATCTGCCAGGGCCTGATCAAGATCACGGACCCGCTGGTCAAGCCTCTTGGAAAGCTGATTCCACGGGCCGGCGCGATCAACGTCGCGGCCATCGTCGTGCTGTTCGTGATCCAGCTGATCGGCCTGATCGTGCTGTTCCTGATCAACGGCTTCATGCCCGATGCACTGACGCTGATCGTCGTCAGCATCCGCCGCCTCGTGCGCCAGCTGCTGGTGATCTACCTGATCATGATCATCGCCGTAGTGATCATCTCCTGGGTCGGCCAGAACGCTCGCCACCCGATCATCCCCCTGCTCTTCAAGCTCACAGACCCCATCCTGCTCCCTATCCGTCGCGTCCTGCCGGACCTGGGCGGCTTCGACCTCTCCCCCCTCATCGCCCTGATCGGCATCCAGTTCCTGATCATCTTGTTGGGGGTGTAGCGGGTTTTCAAAGTCTCACGCGGAGACGCTGGGTAGCAGAGGACGCGGAGAAAAGCTAAAAGACAAAAAGCCTTGACGCGAAGACACGCTCGGGCGTTTTCCGCTCAGTCGCTTCTTGCCTTCAGCAAACCGCAACTGCGCTCCAAACTGAGCTAAGCCGCAAAGAGCTTTAAGTGTGAAGCTTCGGGATATGTGCGGATCGAAATATTGAGCCCCCGGCAGATCGGCAACTAGGAGCAATAGCAACAAGCGAGAGCCCAACAGCCTCAAACCAAAACCCTTAGCGCCCTTTGCGTCTTCGCGTTAAGGCTTTGCTTTCTTGTCCTTCCCGGCGTTCTCTGCCCCTTTGCGCCAGCGCAGCTTGCAATGGAATTGCGGTTTGCCGCAGGCAAGAAGCGTTTCCATTTCAAGCGGCCGCGCGTGCGTGAACGCTTTTGATTTTGCCTTTGACTTTCAGACCTAATCTCTCGGGGTCAAAAGACGTAGAACTGCTGCTGGAAGGTGAATTCGTAGGGGGTGACGCGGTTCGGCGGCTGGACCGAGACGCGGAAGGTGATGCGTTCTTCGTTGGTGATGCGGAAGGTACCGATGTAGTAAATCGCGCCCTGGTCGCGAATTTCCGTCATCTCGATCCGCCGGCGCTGGCCCGTCAGGTTAACGATTTCCGCCTCGACCTGCGCCGTCGATGGTTCGTCCTGATCGTCATAGGCTGATTTCAACACCGCCAGATTGAGCAGGGCTCGATTACTCGCACGCTGAACGCCATAGGCTCTGGCCACCCGGGGCTGCAACTGGCTGGTATTGATGGCGCTGTAGTGCACTTCATAGCTTCCAAAGCTCTCGAACTGTTGTGCAGCCAGCGGATCGCTGATGAGGGCGGTCAGCACCAGGAGGATCGCGAGTGCGGCGTTTCTCATGTCGAGTGCACCTTGGATAAGGAATCGGAGAACGACGATGCTACTCCCCGCCCGTGAGCTTGGGCAAGCAGGCGGGGTGATGGTTCAGTCTTCGAAGCGGTCGGCGAAGATGTCGGCGTTGATGGTCAGACCGTCGGGCTGGATGACCAGCTGCTGGGCGAGGTCCGTACCGCTGATGGACTGATTGCGGTCCACGTCCAGGAACAGCGAGGCATACACGGCATAGCTGCCGTCGGCCAGCGCGTCAGGCAGAACAAACTGCCGACTGACCGTGCTCGCGCCCGGCGGCAGGCTGACGGGCTGGTCGTTGGCAGGGTCATCGATAAAGGGTCCGGGCGGCTGGCGCAGGCTGGCACCGATCATCACATGTTCGTGGGTGCTGGCCGCTAGATTGCGCACGTCCATCTCCAGGGTGATCACCTTGCCTGTAGCGACCACCGCCGGAGTGACCCGCAGGGCGTCGATCACCAGCACCTGAGAGATTGTGGCCGTGCGCAGGTTGGTGCCGCTGCCGCTGTCGTTGTAGTAGTGATTCAGCTGCCATTTCCAGGCCTGGGGCGGATTGGCCTGGGTCCAGTACTGATTGCCCCACTGGCTCATGCCGCGTCCGTGGCCGAAGCAGGCCTGGTCGGCGCTGACCGGGTCGGCCAGACAGGGCCAGCCCGTGTTTGGTGAACCGGCAAAGCTGTTGCCGCAGCTGAGGTCCTGGTTGACGCAGCTCAGCGCACCCAGCAGGTTGTTGTTCTGGGCCGAGTATTCAGAGCGGAAGATCTGACCGTCGCGCTTGAGCATGACGCCCGCCGTAGCGGCCGCCGCCACGTTGGTATTGGTCTGCGTGCCCGGCTCATTGACCTGGCAGCAGGCCGATGAGCAGACATCGAAGAAAGACTGTGGCGGATTGAAGACGTGCCAGGCACCATAGGAGCGATAGGCCACGGCTCCAGCCGCGAGCGCATCGAAATTCCACGACGCAATCCATTCCTTGGGCAATCCGCGCCGCACGTACTCCTCCAGGCTCATGGTGCAGGCATTGGTACAGCTGCCCGAGCAGCAGCGCTGGGTACAACTGGCATCAGCGAAGCCAACCGTGATACTGCCCGGCGGCGCGTCACCCACACCCAGCGTGCCAAGGGGGGACTGGCGTGACTCTCCAACAGACTCGGGTCCGGGGATCAGCGTTTGAAGCTGGCGATGGCCCGCCGGTGCAATGCTGTCCGCGCCCAGGGCGAGATTCAGTCGGGCACTGCCCGCGGCGAGCAGGCGATCGGCGACTTGCAGCTCCGGAAAGCCGGGTGCCTCAACGCGAACGTCGATGGCTTCGGGCCGGCCGCCGACGGTCAGGGGAGCGGGCACCCGTAGCTCGTAGTAGCCCTGGGCATTACTGCGCGCTTGCTCGGCCGCATGGCTGACGCTGACGATCGCACCCTCAACCGGACGGCGCGATTGGCTATCGGACACCCATCCGGACAGGAAGAGTTGATCGGTCTGGTCTGACGGCGGCAGAGGCCGCGATTGAAGAGGCTCCAGCAGCACGGTACGCGTAACCGCTTCACGCCCGCTCCGCCAGATCACCCGCAGCGGCTGATAGCCGTCAGCGACAATGCGGATGGCAGTGGTTCCGGTCAGGGGCAAGTCACCCAGCGCTGCCACTTCAGCCACCTGCCCTCGCCCCAGCAAGGCCGCGTCAATTTCCGCGTCCAGCGGCAAAGTTTCCCCATCAACCGCCGCCCAGCTCAGCTCGCCATTGACGGCGAAACCCGTCTCCGCATCGAGCAGCAAAATCTCATCAGCATGAACCGAAGCGCTGAACAGCAAAGCGATAAGGAGAATGAATTGGGCGGCAGTACTGGATTTCATTACACGACGGTACGGAATGACCGGAAAAAAGAAGGCTCACGCAGAGGCGCTGAGGCAAAACGAGTTCGCAGAGCCAATGCGGTTTTATCTTTTCTCGGCGCGCTCTGCCACTCAGCGTCTCGGCGTGGGATCGTAAGATCGGCGTTCAAAACATACCCGTCTCAAGACGAGCTGCCTCACTCATCATGGTCTGGTTCCAGGGCGGGTCGAAGGTCAGACCGACGTTGACTTCCTCGATTGTCGGGATCAGCTTGAGGCGATCGCGGACATCGGCGACCAGCACGTCTCCCATGCCGCAGCCCGGTGCGGTCAGGGTCATGGCAATATCCACCTGCCGCTTGCCGTCTTCGCCGTGGACCAGATTGCACTCGTAAATCAGACCCAGATCCACGACGTTGATCGGGATTTCGGGGTCGAAGATCGTGCGCAGCTGGGTCCAGATCAGCTCTTCCACATCATCGTCGGTGGCGTTGTCCGGCAGCTTCGGTCGCGGCGGAGGCTCGCGCCCGATCGCATCGGCATCATCCCCGGCCAGGCGAAACAGGCGACCTTCCACGTAGATCGTGAAGCTGCCACCGAGTGACTGGGTGATGTAGCCGACCGTGCCCGAGGGCAGTTCGACCTCGGTACCCTCGGGCACCATGATCACGACCGCATCGCGCTCGAATTTCACCGGCGTGTAGGAGTTACTGAACATCGACGTGGAAAATCAGGATTGAATCGGTCCTGATTATATAGGGGTGACGTTACATTCGTGAATACTCAATAAAGAAACTCACGCACGCGCTGTCGCTTTCCGCGAAAGCGCTTCTTGCCGTTGGCAAGCCGCAGTTTCTCTTCAAGCTGCGCCGACGCTGAGAAGCAGGGGCGCGGAGAAATGCAAAATGATTTTCCTCTGCGACCTCGCCCTTCCTCCGCGCCTCCGCGTGAGATCAATAACTCAAGAATCTTCTATGCCCAAGGCACGCTCAGCGGCCTGGCGGGTCAGGGGGTGGTAGCCGGGGCGGGCGCGTTCGAAGACTTCGATGGCCCAGTCACGGCCCCAGCTGCTCTCGGCCAGGGCCGTGTAGAGGGGGCGGGTGAACTTGTTGCGGCCCACTTCCAGCAAGAAGGTTTCGAGTCGCTCGATGCCCGGCGCGTACTCGCTGTCGATGCTGTGGCGCAGCCAGAGGTAGAGAATCTCGACGTTGGTCGAGGCGGTCAGTGCGAAGGCTTCGTCCAGCGCCGTCATGGTCGCCGTGTCCAGCGGCCCTTCCAGGCCCGACAGGAAGTGCAGCCATTCGTAGACAGACCAGGACTCGCTCGGCAGGTCGCCCAGACCCTGCTCACCGTTCTGCCAGGCGCGGCGCTGGGCGTCGACCTGGGCCAGCGCATCGGATTCGGGTGCCACGGCCGTGCCCGGCATGCCCGGCTCGTAGAGCCACTCATCGACTTCGGCCAGGGTCAGGGCGTCGGGATGGGTCTGGATCAGGTTGGCCTCGAGGTAGGTCCGGAAGGTTTCCGTGTCGATGGACTGAAAGGCAAAGTCATCGAAGTACTGGCGCAGGAACACGTCCAGGTCTTCACGCCCGACGCGGCTCTCCAGCCAGTCGATGAAGAAGCGCCCCATGTCGTAGGGCACGCTGATGAAGGCCCCTTCCGGGTCCTTGCCGGTCAGGTCGCGTACGAGCTGACGATCCGCCTCATCGAGCTCGGGCAGGCTGACTTCCAGCGCATCCCAGTCCAGCTTGGCCAGCATGGCGACGATCTCGGGCGTGTAGATCTGCTCCATGATCCGGGCTTCGAAATAGACCGTGAAGCCTTCGTTCAACCACAGGTCGCGCCAGGATGAATTCGTGACCAGATTGCCTGACCAGCTGTGGGCGAGCTCATGGGCAACGAGCGCCAGCAGGCTCCCGTCGCCGGCAATAATTGTCGGCGTAACGTAGGACAAGCGCGGATTCTCCATGCCGCCGAAGGGGAAGCTGGGCGGCAGCACCAACAGGTCGTAGCGGCCCCAGCGATAGGGTCCGTACAGCGCCTCGCCGATATCCATCATTTCTTCGAGCTGGTAGAACTCGACCTCGGCGCGCTCGATCCAGTCCGGCTCGGCGTAGACCCCGCTGCGCGGCCCGATCTCGGCGAATTCAAGATCGCCAATGGCGATGGCCATCAGATAGGAAGGCACGGGCTGCGGCATGGTGAAGACATACTCTCCCGTGATGTTGCGCTCGAAGGGATTACCGTCGGCGCCCATGACCACCTTCAGATTGCGCGGTGCGCGGACCGTCGCGTCAAAGGTGTAGCGCACGGCCGGTGTGTCCTGCAGCGGCACCCAGGTTCGGGCGTAGTGGGGCTGGCTCTGGGAGAACATGAAGGGCTGGCCGGAGCTGGTCTGATTGGCATCGAGCCACTGCAGGCCGAAGGCTTCCGGCTTGCTCGAGTAATCCACACGCACGCGCCGGATACCCTGCGGCAGGATGATCACCAGGGGCTGGCCCAGATGCGCCGAGCGCCGCTCAGGCCCGAGCCGCCAGGACACAGGACGATAGTCGCCATCAGGGCCCACCACGGTCACATCGCGAATGTCCAGATCGCGCGTATCCAGCACCAGGCGCTTGTGGTCCGCATCGGGTCGCTCCAGGTCCAACAGCACGTGTCCACTCAAGGTCCGCGCTTCCATGTCCGCATCCAGGTCCAGCGTGATGTGCTGAACCCGAACCTTGTCGTACTCGGCGTAGCTGTGCGGATCAGGACCCAGTTCAACCCGGAACTCCGCCGTCGGCGTCAACGGCACCGGCGGCGCCTCCTGCTGACAAGCCGCCAGCATCAACAAGGCAATCGAGGCAAAGGAAATTTTCGTGAAGGTATTCATTGAATGGTGACCCGGAAACATCGAGAAATCAGTCTCACGCACGCGTGGCCGCTTTCCGGGGAAATGCTTCTTGCCTTCGGCAAACCGCAATTCCCCTTCAAGCTACGCTGACGCAGAGGACGCAGGAAAAACCTTTTACTTTTCATTGCGTTCATTGCGCCTTAGCGTCCTTGCGAGAGGCTTTTTTTGTGAATTTCGATTAACAACTCAAAGGGCGTCGTCGCCTTCTTCGCCGGTGCGGATGCGTACGGCGCGTTCGAGAGAGGAGACGAAGATCTTGCCGTCGCCGATGCGACCTGATGCGGCCGTCTCGACGATGGTCTCGACCACGCGGTCTGCATCGGCATCGGGCACGGCGATCTCCAGCTTGAGCTTGGGCAGGAAGTCGACCACATACTCGGCGCCGCGATACAACTCCGTATGACCCTTTTGCCGGCCGAAGCCCTTGACCTCGGAGACGGTCATGCCCGTAACCCCGACCTCGCCCAGCGCGTCGCGAACGTCGTCGAGCTTGAACGGTTTGATGATGGCGGTAATCAATTTCATGTTGGGATCTTCATGGCCGGGCCATGTCGGTAGACTAGAGTGCATTATCCCGACTATTAAGAGCGACTGCATCGTCATGCGACCTGATTTTCAGACTTTGGACGAAATCACCCGGCGGCTGGCCGCCGCTGTGCCGACCGAGCTCAAGTCCGCACGCGCCGAAATCGAAGCCCAGTTCCGCACGATCCTCGAAGCCACCTTCAACAAGATGGATCTCGTCACCCGCGAGGAATTCGAAATCCAGAAGAAGGTCCTCGCCCGCACGCGCGAAAAGCTCGAAGCGATCGAGGACAGCATGAAGGATGGCTGAGTGATCGCCACAGGGGTCATCATCTGATGCCCATTGCTGGTACCGATCCGCACCCTGCCTGGGACGCTCCAGACACCTCGCGCACGCCGCCCCGCAATCCGCTATTCTTTGAGCCATTCAGTCTTAGGGGATTACATGACTGAGTGGCGCGCACTCGCTCTGATGATGCTCCTGCTGCTACCGGGCCTGGTGGCAGCAGAGACCGTGCGCGTTGGTGGTGATCACGCCTATCCACCCTATGAGTTCATCAATGATCGTGGCGAAGCCACGGGCTTCAATGTCGACCTCATTCGGGCCGTCGGTGAGATTGCAGATTTCGAACCCGAGTTCCAGCTGACGCCCTGGAGCGAAGCGCGCCGAGCCATCGCGAGCGGAGACATCGACATCGTCGCCTCCTTCGTGGCCGACTTCCGCATGGACGATATGGATTTCGCCACGCCGCATCTGATCGTCAACCACGAGATTTTCGTTCGGCA
>JBCDLQ010000008.1:0-16067 GCA_039414335.1 Pseudomonadota bacterium
CCGACCAATCCGCAGGGGGCAGCGACCGGCAACCGCGACAACTGGTGCCGTCAGCTGGGCTTTCTGGATGCCTCGGGCACCTTCAACTCTCTGGGAACTGTTTGCGAGGGGCGCCAATCGTGGCGTCAGGTGAGATAATGATGATTTTGCGTAATTCGAAACTGAACGTTCCGATGCTGATGCTGGTGATGGTTAGCGGCTCAGCGATGGCTCAAATGACGAACGAAGCGATGGAGTCCATCGAAAACCGCGAAGAGATCGATATGGCACTGTCCATTCCCTCAAAGGTCGTGATCGAAGCGATTGACATCGATAACAACGCGGTTCGCATTGACCGGCAGTGGTATCGTCTGCTGGATATTGACAGCCGAAACCTGTCGAGATCGCAAGCTCTCGGACCCATAGAGATCGGTGATCTGCGTGCTGGAATGGAGGTTTTCATTCAGACCGATGGGACGGAGGCTTCTCGCAGTCACCGTCCGTTGATTCTGGATATCTGGAGCGAATGACCATGATTCAGGCGAGCACTCTTTATCGAGCCACCGGAGATCGGGGTTTCACTCTGGTTGAGTTGGTGATTGCAGTGGCCGTGCTGGCCATTATTGTTGCGATCGCCATCCCGTCCTACGGCCGATATGTTGTCGAAACCAATCGTGGCGAAGGCAAGGTCGCCATCAACAATGCTGCCCAGGCGCTGGAGCGATGTTACAGTCGATTTAGTCGCTATAACGCAGGAGGGTGCACAGTGACCTTTCCGATTGCTTCGGAAAACAACTGGTATTCGGTCACCGCTGTCCTTGATGCGACCACCTACACCTTGACTGCAGCGCCTCAAAATTCTCAGGCAACGAATGATGCTGAATGTGCCAACCTGACGCTAACTCATACTGGGGTCCGGGGTATTTCGGGTACCGGCACCGTGGGCGACTGCTGGTAATGCCTGGGCCACCGGGCCGTAGGGCCCGGTTCGTGCGTTAAGCTAGCATCGCCATGCGCGATGCTGCAGAAACCAAGCCATCTTTTCTGATTCCGGAGCTCTGTTCTTCGGGTTCGCTGCTCATGCAGCTCTTGCTCGGCTTCGTGCTTGCTCTGGTATTGACCCTGGGCGGCGACGGCTGGCTCCACTATTTTTGGCTGAACTTTGGACTGACCCTTCTGTTCGTGCAGTGGTTGATTCTGATCAGCGTCTTTGTCATCTGTCGCTGCAACCGTTTTCAGTTGTTCACCTCGCCGTTGCGAGTAGTCCTTCTCTTCCCGGTGATCGCCGTGATCGTGACCGTGGTCTCGACGTCGGTCTTCGTATGGGGTGGGTTTCTTGCCACGGTCACTCCCGGGCACTGGCTGCTGCTCCGCAATGGGGTGCTCGCGGGCGTGCTGGGATTTGCTTTCGCACGTTATGCCGTTCTCCAGGCCAGCTGGCGTCAGAGCGTGACGGCTGATGCGAGCGCGCGGCTGGATGCGCTGCAGGCTCGAATCCGTCCCCATTTCCTGTTCAATGCGCTCAACACGGTGACCGAACTGGTGCACAGCCGGCCTGATCAGGCCGAGGAAGCTTTGCTTGATCTGTCCGATCTCTTGCGCAGCGGACTGCGTCGCGCTTCAGAGCACAGCCTGGAAGATGAGCTGGAGCTGATCCGAGGCTATCTGAGAATCGAAGCCCTGCGGCTCGGGCCGCGCCTGCAGGTGGCCTGGCAGATTGATGAACGCATCGATCTGAGCCAGGTACGGCCTGCTTTACTGATCCAGCCGCTCGTTGAAAATGCCATCGTGCACGGCATTGCACCAGATCCCTCGGGCGGTTTGCTGAAGATCGAACTGAAGCTGATTCGCTTCGGACGCATCCGGGTTACGATCGAGAACCCGATCCCGCAGCACGCCCGCCCGCATCATGAGGGCAATGGCACGGCTCTGGACAATATTCGTCAGCGCCTGGACCTGGCCTATGAGGAAGGAGCGCAGCTCAAGACACAGACTTTGAGCCACTCCTTCCGTACAGTATTGACGCTGCCTCCTGGCAAGAATCGAGGCTGATTCAGGCCTCTTCCTTCTCCACCAGGAACAAGGTCTGCAGGTCGTTCAGGAAGCGCTTGCCGAGGGTTGTCCGGGTCAGCCTTTCACCATCCGAGGTGCGGTCCAGCAAGCCCAGCTCAATGGCGCGATCGAGCGGATTTTCAATCAACTGGCGGTCCAGACCGGTTCGCTGTTCAAATTCGCTCAGGGGAATCTCTTCGTTCAGGCGGCTGCGATTGAGAAAGTACTCGAAGGGCAGATCGGCGTCCGCCACGGTCCAGTCTTCTGCAATGAAGCGCCCGTCGTCCAGGGCCTTCAGATAGGGCCGCGGATGGGATTTGCGGCGCGTGCGATGAATACTGCCGTCGGCGGGCAGGGTGATCTTGCCGTGTGCGCCAGCTCCGATCCCCAGATAGTCACCGAAGCGCCAGTAGTTCAGGTTGTGGCGGCTGGCCTGACCGGGCGTGCTCCAGGCGGAGATTTCGTAGTCGTTCAGACCGGCTTCGATCAGGCGCTGGGCCGTGGCCTCCTGGATGTCGATGACCGTGTCTTCGTCGGGTAGCTTTGGCGGATGGGCCGCAAAGACCGTTTTCGGTTCGAGCGTGAGCTGATAGTGAGAGACATGGCGCGGACCAAAACTCAGCGCCTGCTCCAGATCGGCCAGGGCGCCGTCCACGTCCTGGCCCGGTAGGGCCCACATCAGATCCAGATTGAAACGGTCGAAGCCCGCACCCTGGATCGCGCCGATCGCAAGCCTGGCCTCGTCGGCTGAATGTACCCGCCCGAGCAGCTTCAGCTGCTCCGCATCAAAGCTTTGAACGCCCAGGCTGATTCGATTGATGCCCGCCGATCGATAAGCTTCGAAGCGATCATGTTCGACGGCGCCGGGGTTGGCTTCCATCGTGATCTCCGCATCGGGAGCCAAGGGCACTCGAGCGCGTACGCCGGAGAGCAGACGCTCGATGGCGTCGGCGGAAAACAGGCTGGGCGTGCCCCCACCCAGGAAGACCGTTTGCACCGTTCGACCCCAGACTCGGGGCAGGTCCACTTCCAGATCGGCCAGCAGCGCATTGATGTAGCGCGTCTCCGGCAGGTCACTGTTCAGCGCATGCGAATTGAAATCGCAATAGGGGCACTTGGCGATACACCAGGGCAGGTGGATGTACAGGGAGAGCGGGGGCAGCTGCAGCTTAGGCTCGTCCATGACCGGCACCCGAGGTGAGTCAGTCGCCTTGCTGGAGCTGTCCGATGAGATTGTTCAGCGCCAGACCGCGGTGACTGACCCGGGCCTTCTCGTCCAGGCTCATTTCTGCAGCCGCGATCCCGAGCACGGGATCGAAGAACAGGGGGTCATAGCCAAAGCCACCGTCGCCGGTCGCCTTCTCGAGGATCCGGCCGTGCCAGCGGCCCTGGGCGATCAGCGGGTCGGGGTCGTCGGGGTGGGCCAACAACACCAGACTGCAATGAAAGTGGGCCGCGCGTTGCGACGGCGGGAGGCCATCCAGCTCGACCAGCAGTTTGGCGTTGTTGTCAGCAGAATCCGCCTGCTCGCCGGCATATCGAGCAGAGTAAATGCCCGGACGCCCTCCGAGGGCATCGACCACCAGGCCCGAGTCATCGGCCAGTGCGGGCAGGCCTGAAACGCGGCTGGCTTCCCGGGCCTTGAGCAGGGCGTTTTCGACGAAGGTCAGGCCGGTCTCGTCGACCTCTTCAACATCAAAGTCGGCCTGCAAGCGGACCTCGATGTTCAGTGGGCCAAGCTGATGACGAAGCTCACGCCGCTTCCCTGCGTTACCGCTGGCCAGCACCAGTTGGCCGTTCTCAAGCACCATTCAGCGCTTCTTCCTGAGCGGCAATGAGCTCGCGGATGCCCCCTTCGGCGAGGCTCAGCATGGCGTCGAGTTCTTCCCGCCGGAAGGCATGGCCTTCCGCCGTACCCTGGACTTCGATGAAGCCGCCGCCATCATTCATGACCACGTTCAAATCCGTGTCGGCGGTCGAGTCTTCCGCATAGTCCAGATCCAGTACCGCGTCGTTGCCGAGCATGCCGACGGAGACCGCAGCGATATGGCCGTGGATCGGATTGCGTTTGATCTTGCCGCTTTTCAGCAGCGTATTGACCGCATCGACCAGGGCCACATAGGCACCGGTGATCGACGCCGTGCGTGTCCCGCCATCGGCCTGCAGCACATCACAGTCGAGGGTGATCGAGCGCTCGCCCAGTGCTTCCAGGTCGACCACGGCGCGCAGACTGCGCCCGATCAGTCGCTGAATCTCCAGCGTGCGCCCGCCCTGCTTGCCGCGCGCGGCCTCACGGGAATTGCGTGTACCGGTCGAGCGGGGCAACATGCCGTACTCGGCGGTGACCCAGCCCGAGCCCTTGCCTCGCAACCAGGGTGGCACGCGTTCCTCGATGCTGGCCGTACACAGGACGCGCGTATCGCCACAGGAAATGAGCACGGAACCCTCCGCATGCATGGTGAAATTGCGTTGGATCTCGAGTGGCCTGAGTTGATCGGGCTGACGGCCGGAGGGGCGCATGCAAACTCCTTGGTTTGAACGGGTCGGCAAGGTTACCATGGCGGACCGAATTGCCCGTGCCCAGACCGAAGAGAGTCCCCATGATTCGTAGCATGACAGCCTACGCTGCACAGAGCAGCGACACCCCCCGTGGCACGCTGTCCTGGGAACTGCGAACAGTCAACCATCGCTACCTCGATGCCAGCCTTCGAATGCCGGAGGACTTCCGCGCGCTGGAGCCGGATATCCGCCAGCAGCTCAAGGCTCGCTTGCACCGCGGCAAGGTCGAAGCCAATTTCCGATTCCAGCCCGATGCGGCCGCCGCCAGCGCCGAGATCAAGCTCAACCCGGAGTTGGCCAAGGCGCTGCTGGGGGCTCACGGCGAGCTGGCCGCATTGAATGGCGCCGACGCTGCACAGCCGGATCTGGTCCGCCTGTTGAGCTGGCCCGGCGTGGTGGTGACCGAGCGCCCCGATCTCGAAAACGAACGGGGTCTGGCACTGACGCTGCTGGATCAGGCGATTGATGCGCTGATCGCCGCGCGCGAACAGGAAGGGCAGGCATTAGCCGAGATGATCGAGGCCCGCCTGGTCGGAATCGAAGCCCAGGTGACGGAGGTTCGGGCTCATCTGCCGGCCATTCGAGAGGCCCTGGATAATCGATTCCGGGAGCGCCTCGAAGGACTCAAGCAGCCGATCGAGCCGGGGCGGATTGAACAGGAAGTCGTGCTCCAGCTGCAGAAGCTGGATGTGGATGAAGAGCTCGATCGACTCGATGCCCACGTGGCCGAGATCCGGCGAGTGCTGACGCTGGAAGAACCGGTCGGCCGCCGGCTGGACTTCCTGATGCAGGAATTAAATCGCGAAGCCAATACGCTGGGCTCGAAAGCCGCGCTGGCCGAGACAGGGCAGGCTGCGGTGGAATTGAAGGTGTTGATCGAACAGATGCGCGAGCAGATCCAGAATGTCGAATAAGGGTGAACTCTTCATGGTGGCGGCACCTTCGGGCGCCGGCAAGACCAGCCTGATGCGGGCCTTGCTCCAGCGCTGTCCCAAGCTCGCCCTGTCCGTGTCCGACACCACCCGACCGGCTCGTCGGGATGAGGTGGACGGAGAGCAATATCACTTCCTCAGCGTCGAAGAATTCGAGGCCGGAATCGAGGCTGGTGATTATCTGGAGCATGCGCAGGTTTTCGGCAACTACTACGGCACCCGCAAGGATCGGGTCGAAGCCCTCTGGGAGCAGGGTCGCGACGTGCTGCTGGAGATCGATGTCCAGGGCGCTCGTCAGGTTCGTGAGCAGTACCCCGGTTTGTGCAGCATGTTCATCCTGCCGCCGTCGATGAAGATTCTGGCCGAACGACTGCGGGGCCGCGATACGGACAGCCCTGAAGTTATCGAGCGCCGCCTCGGTGAGGCGCGCGCCGAATTGGAAGACTGCGGTGATTTTCGCTGGATGGTCATCAATGATGATTTCGACACGGCGCTGGATGAGCTGACCGCCATCCTTCGGGTCTGGCCCTTGCGCCGAATCCGCCAATCCAAGCATGTGACCCGGCTCTTGGACGAAGCGGTAGCCCGCGATACAATGCGCGATTGACTTTCCGGTAGGATCCGTCAGCTTCGAACGGCCATTAGCGCTATTCGGAGCGTTCGGCGACCCCGGATTCATGGCCGGTGATATCAGTCGAGCCGACCGAACTGAAGAGAAAGACAGGAAGGATTCATGGCACGAGTAACTGTAGAGGACTGCGTCGAAGCAGTACCCAATCGATTCGAACTGGTGGTCACGGCGGCCCAGCGGGCGCGCATGATTGCCAATGGCTCCGACCCGCTGGTCGAAGAGTCATCAGACAAGCCCACGGTCATTGCCCTGCGCGAAATCGCTGAAGGTGAGGTCACGGAAGGCAACATCAACGATCTCCAGGCTGACCTGGATGCGCGCCTGGCGGCCATGCAGGCGGAAGTGCCGCCGCCGCCTGAAGACGACGACTGATCTCGTCGTCTTGCGGGCTGTGAACTGGCCAGCACCAAGCCTGTGGTTCCGGCCCGAAATGAGTCGGGCCTGATGCTGCCAGAACCCGTACGCCAACTCCGCGACCTGCTCAATACCTACCAGGAACCCGAGCAGGTCGCTCGCGTTCTGCGCGCCTACGAAGTCGGCGCCGAGGCCCACAAGGGCCAGAAGCGGCGATCCGGCGAAGATTACATCTTCCATCCCGTTGCTGTCGCTCAGATCTTGGCGGCCATGCGGATGGATCACCAGACCATCACCGCGGCCATCCTCCACGACACGGTCGAAGACACACCGCTGGAGCATGACGATCTCGTGCGCGAGTTCGACGAGGAAGTCGCGCGACTGGTCGATGGGGTCACTAAGCTCGACAAGATGAAGTTCCGCACGCGCCGTGAGGCCGATGCGGAGAGCTTCCGCAAGCTGCTGCTGGCGATGAGCCGGGACCTTCGGGTGATTTTCGTCAAGCTCGCCGATCGCTTGCACAACATGCGCACGATTGGCGCCATGTCGCCGGAATCCCGGCGTCGCATTTCAATGGAAACGCTCGAGGTCTACGCGCCGATCGCCGAACGGCTCGGCATGAACGCGCTGAAGGAAGAGCTCGAAGAGCAAGGTTTCAAGAATCTGCATCCGCGCCGCCACGAGGTGATCAGCGAGCGCGTCGCAGCGGTTGCCGGCAATCGGCAGGATGTCACCGACTCGGTGACCCGCGAACTGAAGAAGCGTCTGAGCGAGGCGGGCATTCCCTGCCGCGTCGAAGGCCGGACCAAGACGCCCTATTCGATCTACTGCAAGATGCGCGACAAGAGCCTGTCCTACGAGCAAGTCTCGGATCTGTTCGCCTTCCGCATCATCACCCACTCGGAGCCGCACTGTTATCAGGCCCTTGGTGTGGCGCACAGCCTGTATCGGCCCAAGCCCGGTAGCTTCAAGGACTATATCGCCCTGCCCAAGCCCAACGGCTATCAGTCGCTGCATACGGTACTGACCTCTCAGCAGGGTCTGCTGCTGGAAGTCCAGATCCGAACGGAAGAAATGGATCTGGTGGCCGAGAAGGGTGCGGCGGCGCACTGGCTCTACAAGGCCACGCCGGATCGCTCCACCGCCGTTCGCGCCCGCGAATGGCTGCTCAAGCTCGTCGACACGCAGTATCGCTCGCCCGACTCCAGTGAGTTCATGGACACGGCCAAATCCGAGCTGTTTCCGGACGAGATCTTCGTGTTCACGCCGCGCGGCAAGATCATCGACCTGAAATCCGACGCCACGGCGCTGGATTTTGCCTATGCCATTCATACGGATGTCGGCAATCAGGCGGTGGCGGCGCGCATCGATCAGCATCGACTGCCCCTGCGTACGCGACTGGAGAACGGCCAAACGGTCGAAATCATCACCGAGAAGGACCACAAGCCGCAGCCCGAATGGCTGGAGTTCGTGGTCACCTCGAAGGCGCGCACGGCGATCCGCTCGCACCTGAAGAATCTCGAGCTGGCCGATTCGGTTGCCATCGGTGATCGACTCCTCGATCAGGCACTGATTCGACGTGGTTCCTCCCTGGAGAAGATTTCCCAGCGTCGCCTGACTCGCTATGTGGCCAAGCTGGGCCTGGAGCGCGTCGAAGACCTGCTGACCAAGATTGCACGCGGCGAGATGCTCGCCGGCATGGTCGCGCACAAGCTCCTGCCTCTGACCCAGCGACGTCGGGCCGAAGACGGTTCCGTTTCGACGCTGACCGTTGGTGGCCAGGAAGGCAGCGCGATTACCTTTGCGGCTTGTTGTCATCCGATCCCTGGCGATCCCGTGATGGGTTACCTGTCGCCGGGTAAGGGCATCGTGGTCCATCGCCAGCGCTGCCCGAACGTGGTGGGTCTGCGCAAGCACCATGCAGAGCGCTGCATCGACGTGACCTGGGAGCCTTTGATCAATCGCCAGTTCCCCGTGCTGCTCAAGCTATTGACCATCAATGGTCCTGGCGTGCTGGCCTCCGTGTCATCGACCCTGAGCCAGGTGGGCGCCAACATCGAGCGCGTCGAGCAGAAGGATGCGAATCTGGAAACGGCCACCCTGTTCTTCGTGCTCAGCGTCAGCGATCGTGTTCAGCTGGCCCGCGTGATGCGGCGGCTCAAACGCAATCCCAACGTGATCCGCGTGACCCGCGAGATGACATGACGGCCCTCGGGCCAGCGCAGCGACCCCGGTCCTCGAACTCGATCGGTGACCTTTTCCAGCCAACAAGCGGAGACTTCCAATGAGTAAGCAGCCGATTCATAGTGACGACGCCCCCGCGGCCATTGGTCCCTATTCGCAGGCGATCCAGGCGGGCGATACGGTTTATCTGTCCGGTCAGATTCCCCTGGACCCGGCCACCGGCGAACTGGTGCAGGGCCATTTCGGCGATCGGGTGCGGCGCGTGTTCGACAACCTCGCTGCCGTGGCCCACGCGGCCGGCGCTGGCCTCGACGATATCGTCAAGCTGAACGTGTTCCTGACCGATCTGGGTCGATTCAGCGAGCTCAACGACATCATGGCGGGCTACTTCAACGCGCCCTATCCGGCGCGAGCGGCGGTGCAGATTGCCGCTCTGCCCAAGGGCGTGGATGTGGAGATGGACGCGGTGCTGGTGCGCTCGCAAGGACCGTCGTCCGACTGAGACCGTGCCGGTCGAGCCGCCATCCGTCGATCGTCCGGTCACCGATCTCGGAGGCGTCGGTGAGCGCGTTGCCTCGCGCCTCAAGGCGCTGGGGATCGAGCGCGAAATCGATCTGCTGTTCCACTTGCCCCTGCGCTACGAGGACCGAACCCGGATCACTCCGCTGAATCGCGTTCGGCCCGGCGTCAGTGTCCAGGTCGAGGGCCAGGTCGTTCACCAGGAAATTCGCTTCGGCCGCCGCCGCATGCTCCTGGCTACGCTGGCCGACGACAGTGGTCAGATCATCCTGCGCTATTTCCGCTTCTATCCCAGCCAGCAGCGCCAGCTCAAGGAAGGTCACTACCTCCGCTGCTTTGGCGAGGCGCGCTTCGGTCCCGAAGGCTTCGAGCTGGTGCATCCCCAGTGCCAGACCTTCACGCCGGATCGTCCCCTCTCCCTGCCCGAATCCCTGACCCCGGTCTATCCGACGACCCAGGGCATCGGGCAGGGCACGATCCAGCGACTGGTCGCCGATGCGGTCCAGCGCCTTGCCAGCGGTGAGCTGCGCCTGGGTGATCCCCTGGCGGACGCCTTGAAGGGCGCCAAGGGTGAACTGACTCTGGCGAAGGCCTTGAATGTGGTGCATGCCCCTGGCGCCGATGAGGACCTGCAGGGCTTGCTGGATGGCGATCATCCTGCTGTCCAGCGCCTGGCATTGGAAGAATTGACCGCCCATCATCTCGCGCTGGCGCGCCTGAATCGGGCTCGCGCCCGTCAGCGCGCGCCGCAGCTGACTGATGAACAGGGTCGCGTGCAGGCACTGCTGGCGCAATTGCCTTATGAGCCGACCGGCGCGCAGTCGCGGGTCATGACTGAAATCGCCGAAGACGTCGCCCATGAGCGCCCCATGCGGCGCCTGGTGCAGGGCGATGTGGGTTCCGGCAAGACGCTGGTCGCGGCCGGCGCCCTGGTGACCGCCGCGGCCTCTGGCTATCAGAGCGCTTTGATCGCGCCCACGGAAATCCTCGCCGAACAGCATGCGCAGAATCTGACACCGCTTCTGGAGGCACTGGGTCTGGAAATGGTCTGGCTGGCCGGCAAGGTCAAGGGCAAGGCGAGAACGGCAGCACTGGAGGCGCTGAAGGGGACGGCCGATGTCGCAATCGGTACCCATGCCTTGTTTCAGGCCGGTGTCGAATTCCGTGATCTCGGCCTCGTTGTTGTCGACGAGCAGCATCGCTTCGGCGTGCATCAGCGCCTCGCGCTCGCCGCCAAAGGCAAGCGCGGAAATCGTCTGCCGCACCAGCTGGTCATGACGGCGACGCCTATTCCCCGCACGTTGGCCATGACGGCCTATGCGGGTCTGGATGTGTCTGTGATCGATGAGCTGCCGCCCGGCCGCAAACCCGTGACCACCGTGGCGGCCAGCCAGCAGCGTCGTGATCAGGTGGTGGAGCGATTGGCCAACGCCCTGTCCCAGGGTCGCCAGGCCTACTGGGTCTGCCCGCTGATCGAGGAGTCCGAGGTGCTGGAGGCAGAAGCGGCCGAAACGCGCGCCCGGGAACTCACCCGGATGCTGCCGACCTTCAAGGTCGCGCTGATCCATGGCCGCATGAAGCCCGCCGAGAAGCAGCAGATTATGGCCGAGTTCAGTGCAGGGAAGACCGATCTGCTGGTCGCCACCACGGTGATCGAGGTGGGTGTGGACGTACCCAATGCGAGCGTGATGGTGATCGAGAACGCCGAGCGGCTGGGTCTGTCACAGCTGCATCAGTTGCGCGGGCGAGTCGGACGAGGGGCCGATCAGGCTTCCTGCGTTCTGCTCTACAAACCGCCCCTGGGTGAGATGGCGCAGGCGCGTCTCGGTGTGATGCGTGAGACCTCGGACGGATTCATCATTGCTGAAAAGGATCTGGAGTTGCGCGGTCCCGGCGAGGTGTTGGGAACGCGCCAGACCGGCATGCTGCGCTTTCGTATTGCCGATCTGGCTCGAGACGGTGACCTGCTGGACCAGGTGGCGGACCTGGCCGGCACGCTGAAACCCGCAGCGGCGTCGATCCTGATCGATCGCTGGGTTGGAGAAGCCGAGCAGTTCGTCGACGTCTGATGCCCTCGACCCCGGGCTGAATCGGTCTTGAGCGTATCGGCGTGCGCCCGCGTTTCGCGATTGGCATACTGGCACACACGGGCGGGTCGCCTGTTGTCTGGAGCCAGTGGAAGTCGTCATGACATCGGAAACACCAACACGCAGACCACCGGAGGAGCTGCCGCTGGCCGCACCCTGCCGATCGCTGGACATGGGGGACCCCTGGATCTGGATTCGCAAGGGCTGGAGCGACATCCGGCGCGCGCCACGTCAGAGCCTGACCTGGGGTGCTGTGCTCGTGCTGTTGAGCTACCTGGTCACCAGTGCCGCCTGGCAGTGGGGCAACCTGGGCCTGTACCTGGGCCTGGTCAGCGGCTTCGTCTTCGTTGGGCCCTGGCTGGCACTGACGCTGTACGCCATTTCCCGCCGCCTGGAACTGGACCGCAAGGTCAGTCTGGCTCGCAGCGTGGCCGACGCCGGCCAGTCGATCAAAGGCGCGCTGTTCTTTGCCGTGATGCTGATCATCGTGCTGCTGGTCTGGGCTCGGGCCGCCAATACGCTCTACATCTTTTTCCCGGCCATGGCGGACCCGGGCTGGCGCGATCTGCTCGTCTTCCTGTCGATTGGCAGCGCCGTTGGCGCGGTGTTCTCAGCCGTGGTTTTTGCCGCCAGCGCCTTTTCTCTGCCCATGCTGATGGATCGTCGTGCCGATGCGGTAACGGCGGTGGTCACCAGCATTAACGCCGTCCTGCGAAACAAGGGACCGATGCTGGTCTGGGCCGGGATCATCGTCGCCTGCGTCATCATTGGCGCGCTGACGGCCTGGCTGGGCTTCGTGTTGATTCTGCCGCTGCTGGGTCATGCCACCTGGCACGCCTACCGGGCCACGATCGATGCGCAGGAATGGCCAGAGCTGACACCGGTCGATTGGGCCAATCGAGGGCGCTCCTGTGGTGCAGGAAAAGCCCGATCTATGACATACTAGACGGCCCCATACGGCCTCGTACTGCGCCCGGCGTCAACCCACCGACCCCCGCGCAGATCACAGCGGCCGGAATGAATCCAGAACGGTATCGCCATACAGCAAGAGGAGAACACGGTGGCTGAACGCAAAATGACCCTGACCGACCCCGATTCCGGACAATCGCTCGACCTGCCGGTCGTGTCCGGAACCGAAGGCGATCCGACGCTGGACATCAGTCGTCTGAATCCCGAGCTGGGTCATTTCACCTTCGATCCGGGCTACGGTTCCACCGCCAGCTGCAAGAGCGACATCACCTTTATCGATGGCAACAAGGGCATCCTGCGCTATCGCGGTTACCCGATCGATCAGCTGGCCGAGCAGTCGAGCTTCCTCGAGGTGGCCTACCTGCTGCTTTACGGTGAGCTGCCGTCGAAGGCGGAGTTCTCGAATTTCGAGCACGACATCACATATCACACGATGGTCCACGAGAAGATCAACAACTTCATCGATGGCTTCCATTACGATGCACACCCGATGGCGATCCTCTCCGGTGTCGTGGCGTCCATGGCCGGCTTCTATCACGACAAGCTTGACGTCAATGATCCCGAGCAGCGCGACCTGGCCGCCAAGCGCCTGATCGCCAAGATGCCGACGATCGCCGCAGCCGCCTACCGCAACTACATGGGCTGGCCCAAGGCTTATCCGCGCAATTCGCTGAATTACTCCGAGCGCTTCCTCGACATGATGTTCTCGGTGCCGGCGGAGAAGTACGAGATCAATCCCGTCGCCGCCAAGGCGTTGGATCTGCTGTTCATCCTGCACGCCGATCACGAGCAGAATGCCTCGACGTCGACGGTTCGTCTGGTCGGTTCCACGGGCGCGAACCCCTACGCCTGCACCTCAGCAGGCATTGCGGCACTCTGGGGGCCGGCCCACGGCGGCGCCAACGAAGCCGTGCTGAACATGCTCAACCTGATCGGAGATGTCAGCAAGGTCGTCGAGTTCATCAAGCGCGCGAAGGACATGGACGATCCGTTCCGTCTGATGGGCTTCGGCCACCGCGTATACAAGTACTTAGACCCGCGCGCGACGATCATCCGGAAGGCCTGCCACGAGGTGCTCGAAGACCTCGGTCAGCAGGATCCGCTGCTGGACCTGGCCATGGAGCTTGAGAAGATCGCCCTGGAGGACGAGTACTTCGTCCAGCGCAAGCTGTACCCGAACGTCGACTTCTACTCGGGCATCATCTACAAGGCGCTGGACATTCCGACCAGCATGTTCACGGCCATGTTCGCCATTGGCCGGACCGTCGGATGGGTCAGCCAGTGGCTGGAGCAATGTGCGACCCCGCATCGTATTGGACGCCCGCGCCAGGTTTACACCGGTGCACCGGAACGCGATTACGTGAACATCGATCAGCGCTGATCGGTCTGGCTCCCCGATCTATCGGGAGCCGCCAGCGGTTTGAGAACGACAAAAGGCGGGCCGCTGGCCCGCCTTTTTTTTATTAGATCTGGAAAAAAATCGATCTAGAGAAACAGATCCGGCAGCAGCGGGGCGCCGGGCTGGACCGCGTAGCGGTCGAGGTCGGTCACGCCGGCCTGTGCCAGCGCTTCATCGTCGATGAAGAAGTTGCCGGTGACCTCCGCTGCCGGCTGAGACAGGATCCAGTGGGCCGCATCAGCCATGATCTCGGGCGTGCGGCAGTTTTCTGGCTTGACCGCGTCACCGAGCATCGCCAGGGCCGCGGTCGCAATGACCGTGCGGGGCCAGAGGGCGTTGACCGCGATCTGTTCCGGTCGAAACTCCTCGGCCATTCCCAGCACGCACTGGCTCATGCCGTATTTGGCCATGGTGTAGGCCACGTGCGGGCCGAACCACTTCGGGTCCATGTTCAGGGGCGGTGAGAGGTTCAGGATGTGCGGATTGTCGGCCTTCCTCAGGTAGGGCAGCGCCGCTTGGGAGCAGACGAAGGTGCCGCGCACATTGACTCCGAACATCAGGTCGAAGCGCTTCATGGGGACATCGGGCGTGCCGGCCAGATAGATGGCCGAGGCGTTGTTGACCAGAATGTCGATGCCGCCGAAGTGATCGGCTGCCTTCGCCATGGCCTCGACCACCGCATGCTCGTCGCGGATATCGAGTTTGATCGGCAGCGCCTGGCCGCCGGCGGCTTCGATCTCGGCGGCCGCATCGTGGATCGTGCCGGGCAGCTTGGGGTGTTTCCGATCGGTCTTGGCAGCAATCACGATATTGGCGCCGTCCTGGGCAGCGCGCTGCGCGATGGCCTTGCCGATGCCCCGGGAAGCGCCGGTGATGAACAGGGTCTTGCCGTTAAGCGGTGAGGTCATGACAACAGAGTCCGTGTGCTTGAGACGAAAGGCCAAAGCCTAACCGATCGGTGAAAGGCCAGGCGTCTGGATTTCAGGCGTTGCCGGCGGTCTCCGCATCGGCCATGCCTTCGATCAATTCGACCAGTGTGTCGAGGCGTTGTTCGGGTTCGGTGGATTCGAGCAAGCCCTGGGCCCGAGGCCGGTCGATGGGCAGGATGCTGGCCAGCCCAAAGCCCAGCGATGCGGCGTCCTCCGCGTCCGCTTCGACCTGGCCTGAGAGTGCCTTGTGGGCCAGAATTTCTCGCATCAGCGACTGCAAGGCACCGTGACGGCTGGCCACGGGGCCGGCGGCCTGGTCATGGATCCAGTCGACTTCGGCCATCAGCAAGCCGTTGTCCCGACAGCGCGTCGAGCGCACGAGAAAGCGCCGCTCGCCGCGGCATTCGATGCCGAGCAGACCGTCTTCAAGGGTGGAGAAATCGACGATGCGGGCCTCTGTGCCGATGCGCGCATGGCCTCCTGCGCTTGCCGCATCGCCGTCCAGGCGCCAGACGACGCCAAAGCCCGAGTCATAGCGCATGCATTCGCGCACCATGTCGATATAGCGCGATTCGAAGATCCGCAGGGGCAGGCGGGCGCCGGGAAACAGCACCAGATTCAGGGGAAACAGTGGGATCGTGTCGGTCATAGGGCAAGCCTGCCGCAGTGCGGGTCACCGTTACGTCAATTCAGCGGGCTCGGGCTTTTCGCGCCTGTCAGAGCGCGTGCTTTGCCTCCAGCGCCTCGACAAAGCGACGCGAGGCATTGCCGAAGCCCTGGTTGCTCATGAAGACCACGTGGTCGCCTTCCCGCGTGGCTTCCAGCAAATCATCAACGAGATCGCCAACCTGGGCTTTCGGCTTGCCGTTGCCTTCGAGCTTGCCGAGCACGTCGTGAGGATTCCAGTCCATGGCGTCTGAGGTCTTCAGCCAGACGTGGTCGGCCGCCATCAGGGCGGTCGGCAGCACATCGACGTGATGGCTTGCCTGCATCGTGTTGCTGGCCGGTTCCAGGGCTACGAGCACGCGCGCGTTGCCGACGCTGCGTCTCAGGCCTTCCAGGGTCAGGCGGATTGCGGTGGGGTGATGGGCGAAATCGTCATAGACCCGGATGCCTTCGACTTCACCGACCAGTTCCATTCTTCGCTTGACGCCGGTGAATCGCGACAGGGCATGGATGGCCAGGTCCGTGTCCACTTCAGCAGCGGCTGCGGCGGCGATTGCGGCCAGCGCGTTGCAGGCATTGTGGCGCCCGCTCAGGGTCCACTCCAGCGTGCCCAGGCTGTCGCCGGACCGGAAGAATTCCAGCTTCTGACCGCTGGGATGTAGCAGCTTGACCTGCCACTCGGCATCGCCATTGTCGATCAGATCGAAGGGTGCAGTCTGGCTCCAGCAGCCCTGATCCAGCACTTCCTTGAGCTCGCCATCATCGGCGTTGCAGACCAGGGTTCCGTTGCCGGGCACGGTCCGAATC
>JBCDLQ010000009.1:0-15888 GCA_039414335.1 Pseudomonadota bacterium
GCACGAAGCCTTCATGCGTTTGATCTATTCCGATTGGGATCAGGCTTATGCCGAGACCCTGTCTCGACGCTTCGACCTGCGTCGCGATCAGACCGTCAAGACCCTGTCACACGGCCAGCGCGTCAAGGCCGGCCTGTTGATGGCACTGGCGCGTCGACCGCGCCTGGTCATTCTCGATGAACCCACCAATGGCCTGGATCCCGTGGCGCGAGCTGAGGTTTTGAACGAGCTGATCGACGTGGTTCGTGACGATGACCGGGCGGTGCTGTTTTCCTCTCACAACACGCAGGATATCGAGCAACTGTCGGATCAGATCACCTTCATCGATCGCGGTCAGGTGATCGGTGCCGAGGACAAGGATGCTTACCTCGACCGCTGGCGGCGCTTGCGCCTGGAAGCGGCCGACGACGGATTCCAGCCCGCGGCAGCTGGCTTGCACCAGGTCCAGCGAGAGGGCCGATTGGTGACCCTGACGGTTTCGCAATTCGACGAGCAGTTACCCGAGCAAATCGCCGGCCAGGGCGCGCGCGTCCTGGGTGTCGAGCGGCTGTCGCTGGAAGAGATCTTCGTTGCCGAAGTCATGCGCCATCGTGATGACCATGGACAAGGAGCTGCAGCATGAACACCGACAACGGACTTTCCGGACCGGCCATGATCTGGCGATTGGCCCGCAAGGATATGGATCTGGTCAGCTGGCCCATGCTGGGTTACCTGGCGCTGGTCGTCGTGTCCGCACTCTTTATGAGCGTTGAACACATTGTCGCGTTCAATGCGGGCGCGGTCATGCTGATTTCCACCATCATTGTGGTGGGCGCCCAGTTGATCTTCGGGCTGGTCATCGGAGAGCGCAAGGAACAGACCCTGGCCTACATGCTGAGTTTGCCCGTGTCGCCGAAGCAGTACAGCGCGGCCAAGCTGCTGGTCACGGTGGGGGTTTACCTGGGCGCCTGGTTGATCGTCCTGTTCGCCACGCTCGTCACGATCCAGCTCAAGGACACGATTCCAGATGGACTGATGCCCTTCGCCATCATCATCATGCAGTGGCTGTTCATCGGCTATCTGGTGGTGCTCGGCACGGCCATTCTGACCGAGTCGGAAGGCTGGACGATCGTCAGCATGACCATCGCCAACGTCAGCGTGTCGATCTTCATCTTTGCAATCGCGGCCATTGACGATATCGGCCGGCACATCTTTGATGCCGAACCGGTCTGGAATGCAGCGGCCGCGCGTCTGATGGGACTGTCGATGATCGCGATCATCCTGATGGTGCTGACCATTGGCGCCATCCAGAGCCGCAAAACCGATTTCACCTGAGCGTCGGTCATCACCGACACTCATCCCCTTGGAGGTAACAACGATGTTGAACCGTGATGCACAACGGGGTAGCTCCGACGCCGCCATCAGCGCCGACGCGCTGACGACTCGCTATCACTACATGGACAATCTGCGCGCTCTGGCAATGCTGGGCGGCGTGGTCTTCCACGCAGCGCTGAGCTACAGCCCCTTGCTCGGCAACCTCTGGCCGACAGCCAGCAGCGACAACTCGACGCTGATCGATATCGCGGCCTGGTTCTCGCACTTGTTCCGGATGCCGCTGTTCTTTCTGATCGCCGGGTTCTTTGCCTGCTATCTGCTGCACAAGCGCGACATGGCGAGCCTGTTCAAGAATCGGGCATTGCGAATCCTGCTGCCCTTCGTGATCTTTCTGCCCTTGCTGTGGACGGCCTTCGCGGTGTCCTTCGGATGGGCGATGGAGAACGTGAGCAATCCTTCCCCGTTGCTTGGTCTGATGAAGATGGGCGCGGCCATGCCGGAGCCGCCGCCACCGCCGACGCCAACCACCACGCACCTGTGGTTCCTCTACAACCTGATCCAGTTCTATCTTGTTTATGCGGTGCTCGAGTGGAGTGGCGCGATGCGGTCGCGAGTTGCCAGCGTTCTGACCTCGCTGCCCTTCCTGCTGGTCGTCATGCCCGTGCTCGTCGCGCTGGCGCTGGTCGGCCACTACCCGCCGCACCCGGCACCCGAGCAGTTCACGCCCCAGCTCTGGTCCTTCGGCTTCTACGGTCTGTTCTTCCTGGTGGGCGTGCAGTTCTTCCGCGATCAGTCGCTGATTGATCGCCTGGCACGCTGGTCACCGATGCTGCTGATCGTAGCGCTGGGAGCCTACGCCTGGTGGTTCCCCGGCCTGCCGGAAACGATCTACTTCATGGAAGCGATGAGTCGGATGGAGGGCGTGGAATTCAGCGCCGGTCAGTTCGGTCAGTCTCTGCTCCAGGGTCTGGTGGCGGTCTACATGACCCTGGTCTGTCTGATCGCGGGCAAGCTGCTGCTGGATCGAGCCAACGCGGTCGTGCGCTTTGTGGCCGACAGCTCCTACTGGCTCTACATCATTCATCTGCCCCTGCTGTTCTTCATCCAGTTCCTGCTGCTGGACGTGGACTGGGGGATGTGGGTGGAGTTTGCCGTGGCCACCGTCGGCACGATCGTCATTGGTTTGATCACCTATGCCGTGCTCGTGCGCCATATGCCGATCGGCTGGCTGCTGAACGGGCGCAAGCGCAAGGCCAGTCCGCCGGCACCGGCCGCGGTGACCGGGCCTTGAGGCGACGTTCGTTGCTGGCCTATTCAGCCTGACCAGTGACTTCGTCCAGGAACTCGGTGGCCCGTCGCAGATGGGGGATGACGATGGTGCCACCGACGACCAGGCCGATACTCATGGTTTCCATGATCTCGTCGCGGCTTGCACCGGCCTCCACGCTTTGGGCAATGTGGTAGCTGACGCAGTCATCGCAGCGCAGGACCAGTGAAGCGACCAGGCCCATCAGCTCCTTGCTCTTGCCGTCCAGGGCGCCTTCGCCCGAGTAGGTCAGAGAATCCAGCGAGAACATGCGCTTGATCACTCGGTTGTCTTCGGCGAGCAGGCGTTCGTTCATCTTCTGGCGGTATTCGGTGAATTGCTTGACGCGGTCGGTCATGGGGTGCGCTCCATTGGCGAGATTTCAAAGGTGCGCAAAGGATAGCGGGTGGGGACTGAGAAGAAACGCTTGCTGACCCGGGAACTCAGCCCGGGCCAACATTGGAAAGGGTGATCAGCTGCCGGCCGACTCCTGCAGCCAGGCCATCGCCCGCTCTAGCGCCTGCTCGGCGGGAACCTGGATGTTCGGTTGGACGCCGACGCGGTCCAGACGGGTCAGCTCGGGCGTCACGTAGTCGGCCACCGGTACGAACAGACGAAAAGTCTCATCCATCGGGAAATGCTCGGCACTCAGCATGCCGCCGAAGGTGCGCTCACCGATCACGGTAACGCCCTGACGCTGCAGCAGGTAGACCAGCGGCTCGCAGGTGCTGGCCGTATCGCTGTCCGTGAGGATGACCAGACGCCCTTCGAAGATCGGCTCGTCATGGGCCGGTAGGATCAGGCGCGCCGCACCGTCGCGCTGAAGCTGAGCAGCGAAGGCGCCCAGGTCGAGCACTTCGAGTGCCGGGATGCCAGCGTACTGCTCCGCGTCGGGATAGTCGCCGTGCTGGGCAAACCAGCCTCGGGTCAGGAAGGCACCGGCGTCGATGGATTCGCGGCGCAGGGCCCGAGAGAGCGCTACCGCCGTCGGAAAGGAACCGCCCGGGGTACCGCGAAGATCAATGATCAGCGATTCGGTACCGTTGGCCATGACCTCGTTCATCGTGTCGGAGATCACCGACGGGTCGCCTTCGAACATCCGCATTTTCACCAGGGCTACGTCCTCGCTCGGCCAGCTCAGATGAATGGCCGGTTCCTCGGGGGAGGCGCCACCCCGGACACCAGGCTGCCAGTGCAGGCGGAAATGGGTGAAGGGCAGGCCGTCGGTTGCCTCATTGAAGGCCCGGTGGAATTGCTCGTCGTCCAGGGCCTGGACTTCCGGGTCACGGACGATCTCGGTGAAGGTGAACCAGGCCTCACCGGCGACGAACTTCGGGTTGGCGATGGCGGCCTCGCCGGTGGCGATGGCGCGCTCGACCAGGGCCGTTCGCGGAGCCTGCATGGACCCGGCTGCGGTCAGCTCTGTGATGCATGCTGTGATCAGGAAAAGGGCCATGGAAATGCGGGTCAGAACGTGGAACATGAGGGGACTCGCTGGCGTGTTGTGGGCTGGATTCCAGCGTCTCACCGGACTCGCGCGCCGTCCAGCGCTCAGTGACGAGATTGAAGCATTTTTGACGAAATTGAAGGCAAATCACTCCAATTTAACTGGTTTTGAGGGTCTTTCGTTCGTCCAGGGATCAGTTTGAAGCGTGATTGAGAGGCAATTGATCGATCTCGAAGCGCGTCGAGACGGGGATTTCGCGATCGCTGCCGTTCAGGCGAGCCGCCCGCTTTCGCGCATTGCCCTGGATGCCTTCGACCCGCGCACCGTTGATCAGAAATGAGCGGTGGACTCGAACGGCGTCGGGCAGCTGCGATTCGATTTCCGCCAGGGTTGAGCGAAACAGTCGATGTTCGGGCTGGCCCCGCCGCAGGAAGTGCAGGGTGACGTAGTTCTGTTCGGCTTCGGCAAAGACGAATTCCGATGCGGCCAGGCGCAGGCGGTCTTCCTGATTGCGGCCCTGAAGCACCAGTCGTTCTTCGCCGGTGCGATCGCCCAGCAGCGAAATCAAGGCGCGCCTGACCAGCATGCCGGGTGGAACGAGCAGCGGCAGATAGGGCAGGGTCACCCAGGTGACGAACTCGAGCCAGATGCGAAGGTTCAAGCCGCGTTCATTGATGACGATCGCGTTGTAGACATAGGCGAGGTTGAAGATCAGCACGATCAGCAAAGCCAGTCCGATCAGCTCGTGCCAGACCCGCCAGACCGATTGGGTTCGTTCCACCCACCAGCGGCTCAAGCCGTGAACAATCAGGAACGGCAGCAGGACACAGAGCCCGTAGCCGGCCAGGCGCAAGGTCCGAAAAGACGCTTCGTAGCGATCCGTGCCCATCGGTTCGATGAATAAAAGGATGAACACGAGGATGGCGCCGGTGGTTGCCCCCAAGCCCAGGGGCAGCCACCAGGAATCGACGAAACGCGTCGGGCGCTGGAGCATCGCCTTGATGGCGGAAGCGGGTTTGTCAGCAGGAGCCGAAGCCATGGCGGGGAGTGTACCCCGCCATGATTCAGTCTCTGGATCAGGCCTGGGCCTCGGCGATCCAGTCGTCGATGATCTGCTCGAGAATGGTCAGGGGCAAAGCGCCGTTGCCCAGAACCTGGTCGTGGAAGGCCTTGATATCAAAGTCATCGCCGAGCGCTGCCCGTGCTCGCTCGCGCAGCTCCAGGATCTTGATCATGCCAACCTTGTAGGCCAGGGCCTGTCCGGGCATGACCAGGTAGCGCTCGATCTCGGCGGTGACCTCACCCTCGCCCATACCCGTCTGCTCGATCATGAAGTCGATGGCCTGCTCGCGGCTCCAGCGTTTCGCGTGCAGACCCGTGTCGACGACCAGTCGCACGGCGCGGAACATCTCGGCCTGGAGGCGGCCGAGGTTGTCCAGCGGGTCATCCTGGAAGCCCAGCTCCCAGGCCAACTGTTCCGTATACAGGGCCCAGCCCTCGCCGTAGGCGGTGAAGGGCACCATTCGACGGAACATGGGCAAGCCTTCGAGCTGCTGAGTGATCGCGTTCTGGAAGTGGTGGCCGGGAACGGCTTCGTGATAGGCCAGGGTTCGCATGCCGAATCGCGGGATTTCCGACACATCGCGCAGGTTGATGAAGAACACGCCCGGACGGGATCCATCCATGGACGCGCGCTGATAGTAGGCACCGGGGGCCGTGGCCTGCGAGAACTCCGGTACGCGCTGGACTTCCACACCCACGCTGGGGCGCAGATTGAAGTACTCGTCCATCGCCGGGTCGATCTCGTCGATGATTGCCTGGTAGTCGACGATGATCTGTTCCCGGCCTTCGTCCGTATCGGGATAGAGCTGGTCGGGGCGTTCGGCGATCTGGCGCACGCGCTCACCGATCGTGCCCTCGATCAGGCCTTCGCCTCTGAGAATCGCGTCCATCTCCGCGCCTACGCGTTCGACCTCGGCCATGCCGATAGCGTGGATTTCATCTGCGCTCATGGTGGTCGTGGTGTGTTGGGTGATCGCCGACTGGTAAAAGTCTTCGCCATTGGGCAGACGCCAGACGCCGTCATTGCTGGTGGCGATCGAGGACAGGTCGACCAGGTAGGCCAGCAGCTCGCGATAGGCGGGATAGACCACGCCATCGACGGCGGCAACGACTTCCTCGCGCAGCTCGGCTCGCCTTGCTTCGCCGAGTTCTTCGGCGGGAATCTGCCCCAGGCGTCGGTCGAAGCTCGTGACCAGTAGATGCTCCTCGGCGGGCGGCTCAATGAAGCCTTCGATCTGGTCGATCACCTTTTCCACGGTAAAGGCTGGCGGATGGATGCCGGCTTCGCGACGCAGCACCAGGCCCTCCATGATCTGGTCAAACTTCGTATCCATCGCCTGCAGGCGAGTGATGTAGTGCTCGGCGCCCAGTTCATCGTCGACCACGTGCTGCTGGGCCATGAAATTCGGAATCGAGCTCTGGACGCCGAACATCTGATTGACGGGGAAGTTGTGCAGCTGCCAGCGGTCGGCGTCAGCCAGCGTGTTGCCCATGAAGAAGTCGAAGACATCGTAGGACAGTCGGTCCTGTCCTTCATAGCTGTCGCGGTCATAGCGCTGGAAGATTGCATACTGCTCTTCCCAGAACGCGAGCTGCTCTTCTGCGGCTTCCGGAGAAGAATCACTCAGTCTGGCGTTGTGGCCGCGGATGCCCATGGGTTCGAGCATGCGCATGGAGGTCAGCATTTCCGGATTACTCAGGGCGAACTGGACGAAGACCCGACTGTAGAACCAGTCGATGGATAGGGGCTTGAAGTACCAGAAGTTGGCAAACAGCAGGCCGCCGGCCAGGATCAGAACACCCAGCGTCATGCCGGTCCATTTCAGAAAGCGTTTCATGCGCGTGACTCTCGGAACAATCGGCTCATCAGCATAGGCTTCTGAGTGTCGATGTCATGCCCCATTGGTCATGACGTGCCTGACGGGCTGGCGCGAAGCATCAAGCGTGATATGTTGCCGCAAGGTCAATGACAGGGACGATCAAAATGTCCACCGGCCACTGCGGTTGCGGCAACGTGAGCTTCGAAATCTCGGGTCAGCCCCTGTTTCGAATGCGCTGCCACTGCACGATCTGCCAGCGCTTCAACCAGGCACCCTTTGCCGACGTCGTGATCTTTCGTGCCGATGATGTGGGCCTTCCCGCTGAGGGCACCGTGGACTATCAGTCCTACAAGGCGCCGCCCAACGTCCAGCGCGGCCGCTGCGCAGCCTGCGGCCAGGCCGCCTTCGAACGCTTCGAAATGGCCCTGTTTCCAAAGTTGCGGATGGTGCCGGCGGCCTTGCTGCCGTCTGACGAACTGCCCGATGTCAGGTTCGATGCCTTCTACGACAAGCGCGTTCGCGATATCGAAGACAACAAGCCCAAGCATGAGGGCTTCTGGGCCAGTCAGAGGGCCTTCCTGCAATTGTGGAGGGCCAGTCGCGCGGGTAAGCGATTCAGCGCGAACTAGTCGGATTCGGAGGCCGTGCGACGCAGCACCGATTGTGGTGACGGTCGCGAGAGGATGAAGGTGGCGCCGATCAGAAACATCAGCCCGATGCCGGTCAGCAACCAGGTCGGCGCACCGAACCACCACAGATTGGTCCAGCTCAGCCCCATCAGAACAACGCCGATGACCTTGGCGCGCGTCGGAATGGCGCGACCGTTTTCCCAGGCTTCGATCACGGGCGCAAAATGTCGATTACGGCGAATCTTGCGCGACAGGCGGGGCGAGCTGCGGTTGGCCGCCCACAGGGCCAGCAGCAGGAACGGCGTGGTCGGTACCAGCGGCAACACCAGGCCCACCGCACCAAGTCCGGTGCTGGCAATGGCGACATAGCGATAGGCCAAACGCGCCGCGGAAGAACGCTTGCGATGCTCCATCTATCAAGAATAACCAATCGACTTCAATCAAAAGTGTGGGTTGGTCCCGGCGCTCATGATCGGGCACGGGGTCTTGATCATGACCCTGTCGAAAAAAGCCCGAATGCGGCCATGGCCTGCCTGGCGATAGGTTCACCGTGCTCTTGCACAAAGTGGCCGGCCTGGTCGATCTCCATGGGCGGTGGACAACCCCGGATGACGGTTCGCATGTGCGCCATGATGTCCGGTCCGAGCATCGTGTCCTGCATGCCGACGGCCATGAAGGATTCGCCTCGCCATTCGGTGGACCAGAAGGCAGCGGCCTGTCGCGAAACGTCGAAGCCATAGGTGTCGGTTCCGACCAGCTTCGGAAACTTGTAGACGCCGGCTTTGTAGCGTCGATCGGGGAAGGGCGCAGCATAGGCCTGCGCTTCCTGATCGTTGATGATCGGCTCGTAATTCTGCATGAATCGGGCGAGATCCAGATCCTCGGCGGATACAACGTCCTCCTTCCAGCGATCGAAGGCCGGGCTGTCGACGGGGCCCATCATCAGCGCCGTATTCATAATCAGCAGGCGACTGAATCGTTCCGGAAAGGCCATGGGCAGCGTCAGGCCCAACAGTCCACCCCAGTCCTGACAGACCAGCGTGATGTTGTTCAGATCGAGCCGTTCGATGAGGGACAGCAGATAGTCGCGGTGAAACTGGAAGGTGTAAACGTCCTCATCAAGCGGTTTGTCCGATCGGCCGAAACCCAGCAGGTCGGGTGCGATGACGCGAACCCCGTGAGCGGTGAACACGGGAATCATCTTGCGATACAGATAGCTCCAGGTAGGCTCTCCATGGAGGCAGAGGAATAGCTCGTCGGCTTCGGGATCTCCTTCGTCGAGATAGTGCCCTCGCAGCCCTTCGTACCCCTCCAGGTTTTCGATGTAATGGGGCGCGAATGAATAGTCAGGCAAGTTGGAAAAGCGGGAATCCGGTGTTCTGAGCTTTTCAATCATCGTTGAGCTACATGTTGATTAGGTCGGTTGACCTAAATAGTAGGTCAATTGACCTATTCGGTCAATAGGCTGCTAGGCTGTCGGTGGCCGTCACCGCGTGTCAGGCCATGATCAAGCTGGTGGCCTAGGAGATGGCCTAGGAGATGGCCTAGGAGATGACCAAGTAGAAGCTGGATGGAAATGGAGAAGCTGGATGGGGACAGAGTCCGAAGCAAGGACCCGGAAGGAGGCGCATATTCTGGCGTGCGCGCTGCAGCTCATGAAGGAGCAAGGTGATGCCGGGCTGACCATGCGACAACTGGCCGAGCGGGCGGGTATGCGCCTGAGCAATCTCCAGTACTACTTCAAGACAAAGGATGACGTGCTGCTGGCCATGGCCAAGTCCTACTTCAGGCAATGCGTGAACGAGCTTGATGAACTGGCTGAAATGGACGCCCTGGCGCCTGGCCGCGAGCGCACAGCGCGCGTGGTTGAGGCCGTCCTGGCCCATGGACTTGAGATCTCTGACCTGTGTCGGATCTTCAGAGAGCTGTGGGCCATCTCGACAAGAAACACAATGATTCATCAGGAATTGATGCACTACTACGCTGAGCTCAGTTCAGCCGTGGCCCTGGCCATTCTCGGTTCTGAAGCTTCCGATCGAAAGAAGGCCAGAGTTGGAAGTCTGGTGCTGCCCTTTGTCGAAGGCTATTCGATCACGGCCAGCGCGCTTCCCCTGTCCTATCAGGAGGTCACCGAACTGATGACCGATCTTCTGGAGGGCCTTATCGAAGGCCAACGGGCATGAACCTGATCGTGTCTGCCATCGGCAAGCGCCCACTCTGGAATCAAAACCCGCTTAGGCCCCAAGGAGAACATGAATGAGTGCCTGGATCTATCTCGCCATCGCCATCGTTGCCGAAGTCATCGGCACCTCGTTTCTGAAGCTCTCAGATGGCTTCACGCGACTGGCTCCGTCCATTGCCGTGGTGCTCAGCTACATGGTCGCCTTCTACATGCTGTCGCTGACGCTCAAATCCATCCCCGTTGGCGTGGCCTATGCCATCTGGGCCGGTGTGGGCGTGGCGCTGATCACCTTGGTCGGGCTCATCGCCTTTCGGCAGAGCCTGGATTTGCCGGCGGTCATAGGAATCGTCATGATCGTCGGCGGTGTCCTGGTCATCAATCTGTTCTCGAATACCGTTGATGGCGAGGGAAAAGCCATAGAACAGCCGGTTCAGAGCGACCAATGAACGAGATGACCTCAGACCAGCAAGGGAGTGCACGGACATGAGTCGACAACGCATCAGCAGTGGATCGACCTTCGAAGCCAAGGCGGCTTACTCGCGCGTGGTTGTCGATGGCGACTTTGTCTTCGTGGCCGGGACGACCGGCTATGACTACGACACCATGACCATCCAGTCCGACATCGAGGCCCAGACCGAGCAGTGTTTTCGCAATATCGAGTCTGCACTGAAAGCGGCGGACAGCGCCATCGACGACATCGTGCGGGTGACCTACATCCTGCCCAACCGTGATGATTTTCCGACGTGCTGGCCCGTGCTGAATCGCTGGCTCGGCGATGCCCCGCCAGCGGCGACCATGTTCGAGGCGCGCTTGCTCAATGACGACATCCTGATCGAGATCGAAGTCACGGCGCGGCGACGGTCCTCAGTCCAGGAAGCCGGTTCATGAAGAAGCAAGGCGCATCCTTTGTCACCATCGCGCTGATGTTGGCGCTGGTGGTCTGGCTGGAGCGCAGTGAGCAAGGCCAGCTTTCCCAAGGCGCGTCAAATTCGGAAGTGGCAGAAGCCTACGCCGGCGGGCTCAGCGATGTCTGGGTCGAAGGCGAAGGCCGGGTCCTGCGCCTGCTGTCCGACGACAACGAGGGTTCTCGTCACCAGCGATTCGTGCTGGAGGTGGGACCGGATCATACGGTGCTGGTTGCCCACAACATCGATCTGGCACCGCGCATCGATGCCCTGCGGTCCGGTGATGAGGTTCGCTTTGTCGGCGAGTATGTCTGGAACGATCAGGGCGGGATCATCCACTGGACCCATCATGATCCTGATGGCCGGCATTCCGGCGGCTGGATCGAGCACGAGGGTCGACGCTACGAGTGATCGGGCACTTTTCTAATTGAGCGCTACCATCTGGCAATCGAGATAAGGCTCACCGTCGATGCTGGCCTGGGCAGTGGCCCCGGACCAGTTCAGCATCAGGCCCACCGATTCGAACCGTTCCCCCTGCGTACTGTCCTGGCGCAGCAGCACGTGGGCCTGCTGCCCCCAGTGTAGGGCCAGGTGCTCGGGGCCGACGATGACCTTGCCTTCTTCCTGTCCCGGGCACTGCAGCGAAAACCGGTCGTAGCGTTGATCCACCTGGCTCTCCAGATAGGGCTCAAAAGGCGTAAGGGTGCCTTCGTGCCAGGCCGGTTCGATCTCGAGCAGATCTGCCATCAGCGCGTAGAGATCGATGGATCGCATCGAGGGTGATCGGGAGCCCGGCGCAAAGGCCGGGCCGTGGGCGACGAACATGCCGTGCATTTCGAAATAGGCCGGGTCCCAGCCGTGCATGCCCATCAGAGAATGCTGGGTCCGTCCAATCATGTAGGGACGATTCGACAGCATCCATTCCAGGTCGGCCAGCGCCAGTACGTCGGGTACGCGATGATGCGAGCCGAAATGGAAGCGGGCAGGAACCTCCTCGCGCAGCCAGACCTGCATGTTGGGATGGGCGTCTTTGAGCGTGTCGTGGATCTCCTCGGCGCCCAAGTCGCCGGCCCAGAGGTGCGAGGCCGGCCCCCATTCGGAAATGCGGAGCCTGCGCAGGTCCAGGTATTCATCCAGCAGCACGTATTGATCGATATAAACCCGCGACATGCCGTGATCGGAAGTCAGCAGGATATGCATCTGATCCAGCAGCCCGCGTCCCTCCAGGCCCTCGATCAGATCCAGAAGGTAGCCGTCCATGTCAGCCAGGGCGCGGGCCGCTGCTTCCGAGCGCGGACCGTCCCGATGACCGGCCGAGTCAATGGCTGAAAAATACAGGGTGATCAGGTCCGGGCGCTGTTCAACAGGCAGGTCCATCCATTCCAGCACCTGCGCGACGCGCTCGTCGTAGGACACGCGCGGGTTATAGGGCTGCCAGTAGGTGGGGCGGGTCCGATGAATACGCGCTTCCGTGCCGGGGTAGAACATGGCAGCTGCGGTGAGGCCCTGTTTTTCTGCCGTCACCCAGATGGGCTCGCCACCTTCATACCAGTAGCCGTCCATGACCGCGTCACGATTGCCCAGGGAAAAGCTGGTCTGGCGAATCGGGTCCCACATGCTGTTGGCGACGATGCCATGGGTGCCGGGATGACGGCCCGTGACGACGCTGTAGTGGGTCGGAAAGGTCTTGGTCGGAAAGACATGGTGCAGGCTGTCGGCCTTGAAGCCACCGCTGACCAGTCGGTCCAGCGCGGGCGTATCGGTGAGATCAAAATAATCATGGCGAAAGCCGTCGATGGAAATCAACAGCAAGGGCGTGGTCTCAGCCTCGCGAGAGGGCGGGTTGAAGCAGGCTGCCAGGGTCAGTGTCAGCAGCAAGCTGCTGATCACGGCAAGAGCGCGCATGAAGAGGGTCCACCGGAATTTCGAACAGTGTAACGGTGGCGAGCCCGCTAATTCGACCCCCGGTGGCGGAATCCACCGCGGTCCTGCGTAAACAGCTTTAGTCTCTCTAAATGCTTTGAATCGGAGTCAGCAAATGCAGAAGTTTCTGATCGGATGCGGCGTCGTCCTGTTGGTAGTCGTGGTCGGTGGCGGGTCGGCGGCCTGGTTCTTCGTGGTCAAGCCGGCCTGGGAGTTTGCTTCCGACACGGGGGAATTCATCACCCAGTTTCAGGATCTGAATTCACAGATCGAGTCGACCGAGCCGTTTGAAGCGCCGGCCGACGGCAATCTGGATTCAGCCAGTTTCCAGCGCTTCCTTGTGGCCCAGCGGGATATGCGCGGTCTGCTTCAGACCGAGCTGCAGACGCTCGAAGGCAAGTGGGATGAAATCCAGCAGGAACTGGACAGCGAAGGGCGTGATGCGAATCTGTTCGAGGTGGTCACGGCCTACCGAGATCTCGGGGGCTTGCTGCTGACAGCCAAGCAGGCCCAGGTGGAGGTGCTCAACCGCTATCAGTTCAGCCTGGATGAATACGTCTGGGTGCGCAATCAGACCTATCGTGCCCTTGGCGAGCAGATCGCCGTGACCGCCCTGGGCGAGCAAGGGCAGGCGGCCTACAGCGCCCAGGTGTCCGAAGAAGTCATTGCCCTGGTGACACCGCATCGCGATGAGTTGATGGAGAGCTACGTGATGGCCTGGTTCGGGCTCTGATTCACCGAGTTTACGCCTCAGGCCTATCTGTCGCCTGATCGAGCAGGTTCGACGACAGGGTCTTGCTATGCTGGCGCTCTGCGCTTGCCGAGATCGTCTCCTTCCATGCCCCTGAACCTCGCCCGACTCCTGACTGGAGCCGCTTTCGTACTGGCAAGCGGCGTACTGTCCGCTCAGCCGATGGGCCCTGTCGAGGCGCGGGAGTTTCGAATCAACAGCTTCGAGCTTGGCGATCAGCGTATCCCGCTGGTGGCCAGTGATAGTTTCGGGCGCGCGGTCGTGATCTGGCAGTCGCTGGGCCAGGAAGAACCCGGTTGGACCATCTACGCGCAGCGCCTGGACGCGGATCAGGCGCTGACGGGCGAAGAGTTCCAGATCAATGATTACAACGTCGGCTCCCAGGACGGGCAAAGCATCGTCATGGCAGCTGACGGGCGATTTGCAGTGGCCTGGAATGGCCCTGACTCGGCCTCGACGACGGATGTGATTTCCCTGCGACGCTTCGACCCTGCGGGACTGCCCGTGGCCGGAGATCAGCGCATCAGTGAGAACACGGGGAGCACGCAGCTGTTGCCGCGCCTGGCCTTGATGGGCGGCGACGAGCTGATGGTCAGCTGGGAATCCAGTGACCCGATCGACAATTTCAACATTCTGTCCCGCCGGGCGGGTGCCAGCGGCATGGCACTGGGTCCGATCACGCCGCTGAATGTGTCCGCACCCGGTGCCCAGCGTCGCGGTGATGTGGTCAGTGCGCCCGATGGATCGCTTTACGCCGTCTGGCAGGATGCGGTGCTGGACGGCTCGGACTGGGGTGTGTTTCTCCGCTGTCTGGATCCGTTGGGTCAGGGTAGCCCCGAGATCCAAGTCAATCAGTTCACCGTGGGGCAGCAGAGCCGCCCTCGCATTGCCCGTGGCCGCAATGGAGAATTGGCCGTGGTCTGGCAGGACAACATGGGCATGAGCTCTTTTGTTTACCGGCGCATCATGGCGCGCGTCTTCGACAGCAACTGCCAGCCGCTGGGTCCCGAACTGCAGGTCAACATGCTGGACGACGGGATTCAGGACCAGCCCACGCTGGCGGCCGATGCCCTCGGTGACTTCGTGATCGCCTGGCAGAGCTTCCCGGAAGACTTCACGCTGCAGGGCATTTATGGTCGCCGACTGGGTGCGTCGGGTGACTTTCTGAGTGACGAGTTCGAGGTCAGTCTGGAGGTCGAGGCCTTTCAGGATTTTCCAGCGGTCACCGGCCTGCCCGACGGCGGCTATCTGTTCGTCTGGGAGTCAGCGGGCCAGGATGAATCGGGCTTTGGTGTGTATGCCCGCCGCTTTCTGGGTCCGAGGGCCAGCGAGATCGACATCCTGGCGGGCGCCGGCCAGACCACGGAATCCAATCAGCCCTTTGCCGAAGATCTGGTCGTGGAGGTTCGCGATGAGTGGGGCGATCCCCGCGTGGGCGAACTCCTTCGCCTGAGTTCCTCAAGCACTTCGGCCGGCGTGCTGTTCCCCAACGGTCAGTCCACCATCGAACAGGCCACGGACGCAGCGGGCCGGCTCCAGATCGCGCTGCGAGCCAACGCGTTCGGCGGTGATCACGACGTGCTGATCGAGGCGTCGTCCAGCGGTCTCCGGCAGCGCGTCGCCTTGACCAATCTCGGTCCGGCTGGCCTGCCCCAGACCCTGCCGGTTCCGGGGCTCGGGCCCTGGGCGCTGTTGATCTTTGCAATGCTGGTTCTGGTGATGGTGCGCCCTCGTCTTTGATAAGCTCCAAGCCCACCTACCATTCGGAATCGGGCCATGATTCGCAAGCTGTTGATCGGTCTTCTGCTGCTGGTGCTGCTGGCTGTTGTGCTGGCGCTGATTGCCGTTGCCGTCGTTGATCCTGACGACTATCGAGACGAGATCGCCCAGCGGGCTTCGGAAACCCTGGGACGAGAAGTGCGCCTGGACGGCCCCATGTCCCTGAGCCTGTTCCCCTGGCTTGCGCTGGAAATCGAGGACGTGGTGGTGGGTAATCCACCGGTGCTGGCCGACGCACCACCGCTGGCCCGCATCGGCAAGGCGGTGGCTTCCGTTCGGGTCATGCCCCTGCTGGGCGGACAGATGGAGACTGGAGACATCACGCTCAGTGAAGCCCAGCTCACGCTGATCGCGGGCCCTAACGACCAGAGCAACCTGGACGGTCTGCTGGAAGAGGCCGATCCGACGGCAGATACGCCACCGCTGAATCTCACGGGTCTGAACCTGGGGACGATCACGCTGGAGCAGGTTGATCTGGTTCAGCTGGATCTGCTCAGTGATGCGCGAACCACCCTGGCTATCGACCGGATGGTGCTGGACGCCTTCGCGCCGGAACGCCCGGTCGGATTCTCACTGCAGGCGAGCCTGAGCGACGACAGCGGCGAGCTGCTGGTCTTTGATGAGCTGACCGGCGAACTGCGTGTTGCCCTGGATGCCTCGGAAGTCGCTATCAGCGACCTGCTTGCCGATTATCGGCTGCCGGGCGGAGACATGCTGGGTCAGGCGACGGGCCAGGCGCGAATTCAGCGCGGGGACGCGTTGAGTCTGGC